>DATHOL010000398.1:0-8050 GCA_035484895.1 Bacteroidia bacterium
AGAAAGGGAGTGCTTGCATCATTATGATAAGCTATGCCCGTTCCTCCCATGGATGAGTTAAGAACACTACTTTGGTCCTGAAGGTCGCCAATGCCATAACGTGAATAGGGTGATATATCGCTGGATTGAGCCGAAGCAAACCCTGCGCTGAATAAGGACAATATAAATACTAAAGCGGGGAACGAATTAAAAGCTCTGTTCATTATTTTACTAAAATCTGTTAGCCGGTGCAAAGGTGCTTTGGTTTTCAAAAGGCGACAAAATTACATTAAGTCCTGTAAGCACCAAGAAAGGTTCTCCTTTTATTTTGATTTTAAGACTTTTTAACAACCATTCCATAGAGCCGCCGGTCAAAATTACGGTCAATTCCTTATACTTTGACTGATATTCCCCAATTATACCTTCGATTTCTTTTAGTATTCCATTTTGAACACCTGAACGAATGGCCTCCTCAGTTGTTTCACCTGTTAGTTTTTTAAAATTGATATCCGGTGTTGTTAACGGAAGCCCTCCGGTAAAAGTATGTAAAGCGTTGTAGCGCATAGTTAATCCGGGCGATATGCTGCCCCCCTTATATATTCCTTTATTGTCCAGTAAATCATACGTAATGCAAGTACCCCCGTTAATCACTAAAATGTTTTTTCCTTTATTGCTTGAATACGCCCCGCAAATGGCTGCAAGACGGTCCATGCCAAGTGTTTTAGGTGTTTTATAGGCTATTTTAACCGGAACAGGGGTTCGTGAGGACAGTTCAACAAAATGGGTGTGCTTAGCCAGATAGCTCTTAATTTCAGCAGGATATTTTTTTACGGTACATAGTATAGCATGTTCAATTTCGGGATATTCCTTGAAAAGAGCCTTCAGATTAATAAGTTTAAAAGAACCATAAGTATTGTTTTTCAGTAATTTACCTTTACTGAAAATTCCTGTTTTAACCCTCGAGTTACCCATGTCTATAGTAAGGTTCATTCTATAAAATTGCATCAAAGCTACGGAAATGACGGCTTATTTGGTGTATTCTTCCTAAAGTATATATTCTATACTGTCGTAATATAATTTATTTCTTATTTTTGCGCCCCTGTTTTAAAAGGTGCCATAGCTCAGCTGGTAGAGCGAAGGACTGAAAATCCTTGCGTCGCTGGTTCAATTCCAGCTGGCACCACATATAAAATCAAACACTTATGCGTTGCATAAGTGTTTTTTATTTGTGGTTGTATGGTTGAATCTGGTACACCCCCATGAATTTTATACCTTTGTATCTGTAAACCTAACTATGTTCAGACGAAAGGATAAATATTTTCTCCGGGGTGTAATTTTAACAATAATATTGTCTTGGCTTTCATCCTGCGAAAACAACATGAATACGGTTACGCTTATCACTTCCAAAGATAAAACACCCCAGGAGGTAGAAGAAAATGCGAGTATTTTTTACAATGATTCTGCAAAAACAAAATTCCATTTGACGGCAAAACGCATTGAGGATTATGGAGGGCAGGAGGACCCGCATGTAATATTCCCAAAAGGGATACATATCGATTTTTATGACGATTCAGCGCATGTGAATGGCCAACTGGATGCCGAGTATGCCATTAGGCATGACAATATCAAAATGATGGAGGCAGATAATAATGTGCGTATAGTGAACCGCAAAGGAGAAAAATTAAATACAGAGCAGTTATTTTGGGATGAGGCCCATCATAAAATTTATACCAATAAGTATGTAACAATACAAACGGCCAAGCAAATTATTTATGGCGACGGCTTGGTTTCAAATGAAGATTTTACGCAATATAAAATAACCAATATCAGGGGGACAATCCAGTTGGACAGCCCTGATGATAACGACAAGGATAAAAAATAATGCTGACCACTGTTATTATCATAGTATCGTTGTTCCTTTCCTTTTTCTTTTCAGGATTGGAGATTGCCTACGTGTCGGCGAATAAATTGCAAATGCACGTGGAAAGCCGCAAGGTGAGCCTTGCCGGAAGGTTATTTTCGCGTATAACCAATAGCCCCGTGCGTTTTCTGGCTACGTTATTACTTGGTAATACACTTGCACTTGTTTTATTTGGTGTTTTTTCTTCAGCAGTATTGGAAGATATGCTGAGGAGTTTTCACTTCAGCAGTTTGAGCGTTCTTGCAATTCAATCTATGATTACCACATTTATTGTGTTGGTTATTGCCGATTTTATTCCCAAGAATTTGTTTCGGGTAAATCCTAACAGGGTACTTAAATTTTTTACCCTTCCGTGCATTATTGCCTACTATATATTGCTGCCTTTCACATTGGCGGTTCTGGCTTTTGTTAATTTTTTAATGCGCAAAATATTCAAGGTAGCCCTGGTTCGGTATAAAAGTACGTTTACTAAAACAGATTTGTTCAGTTATATTGATGACCATGCCAATATTGATGTTGAAAGTCTTGGGGAAGTAAAGCATGAAGTGCAGATATTTCGTAATGCATTGACATTTCCAGATGTAAAGGTGCGCGACTGTATGATACCCCGAATGGATATTGCTGCTGTGGAAATCGGGGAAGGATTTGAAAAACTAAAAAAGATGTTTGAAAAAACAGAACTGTCACGGGTAGCTATTTATAAAGAAAGTATTGATAATATAATAGGCTACGTGCATTTTCACGCCATGTTTAAAAAGGTAGATGATATTCAGAAAATAGTAATTGCTGCTCCATTAGTGCCCGAATCAATGCCGGCAAAAGATGCTTTGCGTATTTTAATGCAGCAGCATAAAAACCTGTCTGTTGTGGTGGATGAATTCGGAATGACATCGGGTATCATTACTACCGAAGATATCCTGGAAGAAATATTTGGAGAGATAGATGATGAGCATGACAGGGATGAACTTGCCGAAAAGCAAATTTCTGAAAACGAATTTATTTTTTCAGCCCGGTTAAAAATTGATGATATTAATAGCAGTTATGGCTTGGGTATTCCGGTTTCTACCGATTATATGACGCTTGGCGGATTTATTCTCAATCACACCGGTTCCATCCCTAAAGCCCGGGAATTACTGGTAATACATAACTTCAGTATTAAAATACTATCTTCAACGCCTACCCGTATTGAGCAGGTTTATTTAACAAGAGAGAAAAAGGAAAATGAATAAAACATATCTGTCACTCGGCAGTAACAGGGGCGATAGAATGGTGAACCTTGAAAGAGCAATTAAATTATTAGGGGAATGGGCTGGCAACATTATGCTTGTTTCCTCTTTATATGAAACCCCGCCATGGAGAATGGCAGATGAAACTAATTTCCTTAACCAGGTTTTGCTTATGGAAACAAAACTGGATGCAACCGAATTAATGGATATCATTATTCAAATAGAATTGATAATGGGAAGGGTGCGAACTACCACAGGCTATGAACCCCGGACGATAGATGTTGATATTCTATTTTATAATGAGCAAATAATTAATAACGGCCGATTGACCATTCCTCATCCTTTAATACAGTTACGCCGGTTTATTTTACACCCTTTAAATGAAATTGCGCCTGAGTTTGTACATCCCGTTCTCAAAAAAAGTATAGGACAACTACTGCTTGAATGCGAGGATAAAAGCGCAATACGGAAACCTGTTTCCAAATAATGCTTAATTTCGTCCGTCAACATATAAAGATATGACAGATTACAATACATTGTCTTCGGGTTCAAGAGCCTGGATTTTTCAGGCAGACAGAGAACTATCCGATTCTGAAAATAAAGCTATTTCAGATGAGTTGCTTCAATTTGTTGAGAATTGGTTGAGCCACGGCTCGCTGCTGAAAGCTCATTATAAACTTATGCATAACCGTTTCATTGTATTTTTTGCCGATGAACAAGGCGATAATATGTGCGGAAGGGCTATTGATGCTTCCGTTAGATTTGTAAAAGAATTGGAAAAGAAATATACACTCTCGCTGCTGGACAGAAGCCGGGTAGCGTATATTAAAAATGGAAAAGTTGAAGCCTGTACATTGGATGAGCTCGGACAACGAATTGAAGATGGAGAAATAACTCCCGATACAGAAGTTTTTAACAACCTTGTTTCAACAAAAGAAGAGTTCGACAATAGCTGGACAGTGCCTCTTTCCAAAAGCTGGCATCGTTCCTATATTATGCAAAATCAATAAGAATAGGTGTACACTAAGAAATTCCATTCCGGCGATTTAAGCCAATATTCATTTGCTATAACAGGCGGTGCGGGTTTTATTGGTTCGCATTTGCTGGAATATTTAGTTTCGCATAATGCCGGAAGAATAGTGGTGTTGGATGATCTTTCGTCCGGTTCAAAAGGAAACCTTAAACAAGCGGAAGGGTATAAAGGATTTGAATTTATAGAAGGCAGTATTTGCGATATAAATGTATGCGAAAAAGCACTTGCAGGTGTTGATTTTGTAATGCACCAGGCAGCATTGTGTTCTGTTCCCCGCTCACTTGCAAACCCTATTGCTACTAATGATGTGAATGTTTCCGGATTTCTGAATATACTGATGGCTGCAAAAAAAAATGGAGTTAAAAGAATGGTCTACGCCAGTTCATCATCTGTTTATGGCGATAGCAAAATATTGCCCAAGAGCGAAATTAATCCGGTATCTCCGCTTTCTCCTTATGCGGTTTCAAAATATACCAATGAGCTATACGCCTCCGTATTTGCCCGCAATTACGGAATGAATTTAATTGGTTTGCGGTACTTCAATATTTTTGGTCCCCGTCAAAGCCCTGATGGGCCTTATGCGGCAGCTATTCCGCTTTTTGTTTCCGCATTGCTTGAAAACCGTTCCCCTGTTATTTTTGGAGATGGCAACCAAACCCGCGATTTCACTTTTGTAGAAAATGTGGTTCAGGCCAATATTAAGGCGCTTTTTTCTTCTGAAGAAGCCAACGGAAACGTATTTAATGTAGCCTGTGGTGAACGCACCACGATAAACCAGCTATTTAAAATGCTGGCAGAAAGCGCCGGTTCATTGTTGGCTCCTGAATATAAACCATACCGGGCGGGCGATGTAAAAGATTCTATAGCTGATGTAAGTAAAGCGAAATCATTATTGGGGTATGCCCCCGAAGTTAATTTCAATAAAGGAATAGAAACTACCTGGAACTGGTTTAATGAAGTTCATAAAGGTAAAAGTTCATAAAGTAAAAAGTATGAAATCACCCCATTATAAGCTTTACAAACTTTGAACTTTATAAACTGAGATATGGCATTTTTCGGCCTGTTTAATAAAAAGTCTTCCCTGCCCCCGGCTGATTTATCAGTCCTTAAAGTGGATATGCACTCTCATTTTATTCCCGGAATAGATGATGGGGCAAAAAACACAGACGAATCACTGGAAATGCTGGAAGAAATGAAAAATCTGGGGTATAAAAAAGTAGTTACTACGCCTCACATAATGAGCGATGGCTACCGGAATACTCCTGAAATTATTTTGAAGGGATTAGAAAGGCTCAGAAAACGGGTTAAGGAAGCCGGAATAGATATAGAAGTGGAAGCAGCAGCCGAATATTATTTCGATTATGATTTTGAAAAAAGCATTCCTCAAAAAAATAAACTAACATTTGGTAATAACTACCTGCTGTGGGAAATGTCGTTCATGAATAAACCGGAAAATATTAATGAGATTATTTTTGAAATGATAATGAATGGGTACAAACCAGTGTTAGCGCATGTGGAACGATATCCATTCTGGCATAACGATTATTCGGTATATGAAGATTTGGCAAGCCGCGGAACCTTATTGCAATTAAATATTAATTCTATTGCCGGACAATACGGAGGGCCTACTAAAAAAGCGGCAGAATGGTTAATTGACCATGATATGATAAGTTTTTTGGGTACCGATTGCCATCACATGGGGCATTTGGAAACGGTGAGAAAAGCCTGCTCCGAAAAATATATGCACAAAGTTTTGGCTTCGGGAAAACTGCTCAATTCTACCCTTTAGGAGTATTTCTGAAAAGGGAAAATCCGGTACGTTCAAATAATCAGTACTTTGTATGTTGATAAATTTTCAGGAGGAATATAGTTTCTTTACTAATTTTGCGCCACAATTTTAAATAAGATACCATGAAAGTAACAGTAATAGGCGCAGGTAATGTTGGAGCAACATGTGCGAATGTAATTGCAGAAAAGGATTTTGTAAATAAAGTGGTTCTTCTCGACATTAAAGAAGGTGTTGCTGAGGGCAAAGCGCTTGATATTTGGGAAACCGCACCAATCAATGAATATAGTACACGTGTAAACGGGTATACGAATGATTATAGCCAGACCAAAAATTCAGAAGTAGTGGTTATTACTTCCGGTTTGCCTCGTAAACCGGGCATGAGCCGCGATGACTTAATTGCAACCAATGCCGGTATTGTTCGTTCGGTTACAGAACAGGTAATCAAATATTCTCCTGATGCCAAAATTATAGTAGTGTCAAACCCATTGGATGTTATGACATATTGTGCATACCTTACTGCAAAAGTTGATTCAAACAGGGTATTTGGTATGGCCGGTGTCTTAGATACTGCACGTTACAGAGCTTTTATTGCCAGCGAATTAAATATTTCTCCAAGAGATATTCAGGCTATGCTGCTTGGCGGACATGGTGATACCATGGTTCCATTGCCACGCTATACAACTGTTTCCGGTATTCCGGTTACTGAACTAATTCCTGAAGACAGGCTGAATGCTATTATTGACAGAGCAAAGAATGGAGGAGGGGAGATCGTTAACCTTCTTGGTACATCTGCATGGTATGCACCGGGCGCTGCTGCCGCACAAATGGTAGAATCAATTGTGAAAAATGAAAACCGCATATTCCCATGTTGTGCATTGTTGAATGGACAATACGGCATGAAAGATATTTATTTGGGTGTTCCTGTTAAACTAGGGAAGAACGGTATTGAGCAAATTATTGAATTAAAACTCAATGATGCTGAAATGGGACTCTTAAATGCTTCCGCCAAAGCCGTGCGCGGAGTAATGGATGTTCTTGATAAACAACTGGCCGCAACAGCAGCCAAGTAAGTTCAGCTAAAAATAATGCAAATAAAAAATGCCACTGTAGACAGTGGCATTTTTTTCGAAATGTTTCAGCTTATTTAGTTAAACCGGAAGAAAAAGAAAACAACCGCAGCCCATTCCCTTTTCACGTTGCCCGCATGGCCAATAGTGCTATGGCTCGAGTCTTCCACAGTGCCGTCGCTCTGTATATACCCAATGGTAGAATGGCTTGAGTTTTCTACCGTGCCATCTTCTCTAACATATCCTACGGTAGAATGACTTTCATTTTCAATAGTACCATCGGAACGAATATACCCGATGGTAGAATGGCTGCTGTTTTCAATCGTTCCGTCGGAACGAATATATCCCTGTGTGGTATGGCTTGAATTCTCAATGGTTCCATCGTTATTAATATATCCTGTGGTACTGTGGCTGCTGTTTTCAATGGTTTGTGCCTCTGATAGATAGCTAATAAATAGGGCAATAGTTAGGAGTTGTAGTTTTTTCATTTAAATTTGTTTTGTCAAAGCTACTATATTCCTGCTTTTTTAGAGTTTAGTAGTATAATCATCCGCATTAAAATGGGATTAAAGACAATGAATTATGAATTATTCTTCATAATATCTTCATCTGACAGGAATAATATTGCCACAGTTTTTAACCATTAAAAAAATAAAATCAAATGAAAAAGTTAAGTTTAGTATTAGCCGGTGTTCTTTTCGTAGCAGGTGTTTCCTTCGCACAAACAGCTCCAGCATCTAAGACCACAACCACCACAACAACCAAAACCGACAAGGCTGCAGTCAAGACTGACAAGAAAGGTGACAAAACCACCAAAACTACCAAGTCTACAAAGAAAACAACCAAAACCGACGCAAAATCGGCTAAGTAATTGCATTTTTCTTATAAAAAGGCCTTGGCTATTTATAGTCAAGGCTTTTTGTATTTTATAGAAGAGACATTATAAACCTTCATGCCATCTTCATGTTACCACTCTAATTTTGCATTCAGATTCTTTAACCATTAAAAAAATAAAACCAAATGAAAAAGTTAAGT
>DATHOL010000399.1:0-5317 GCA_035484895.1 Bacteroidia bacterium
TCCTGAATGGATAAAAGGAATGCTTGAAATTAAAAAGTAAAGATGCGAACAATACCTACAAAATATTATCACCGATGAAAAATATTCTATTACTTTTCAGTCTCGTTTTAATTGGATTTACCGGTTATGGACAAACAGCCAAAACCATAAGCCTGGAAGATTGCTACAAATTGGCAAGACAGCAATATCCGCTGATCAAGCAGCGCGACCTGATTGAAAAAACAAAAGATTATACCATTCAAAATGCGGCTAAAGGCTATTACCCGCAGTTAAATATTAATGGGCAGGCAACCTACCAATCGGCAGTTACAACCATAGCGGTTGGCGGACTTCCTGCGCCATTCAATAATATTAGTTTTCCAACCGTTTCCAAAGACCAGTTTAATGTGCATGGCGAAGTAGACCAAACCATATATGATGGCGGGGTTATTAAACAGCAAAAGCAAGCAGATGCCGCAAGCGCCAATGTGCAGGAGCAAAATGTGGAAGTGCAGCTATATGCTTTGAAGGACAGGATTAACCAGATATATTTTGGCATTTTGCTGATTGATGAGCAGGTAAAACAAAATGACCTCACTCAAAAAGACGTTCAGAATAGCATCGATAAAATGAATGAAGGTGTGAAGAACGGAACCGCCACCACCACTAATGTATCGGAGTTAGATGCTGAACTTTTGCAACAACAGCAAAATAAAATACAACTGCAGGCTTCACGCAAGGCATATATAGATATGCTGGGGCTATTTATCAATCAACCTTTGGATGAAAATACAATGCTGCAAATACCGGTAAGCATTGCCGTTTCGGATAGTATTAAAAGGCCGGAATTGTCTTTTTATGATTTCCAGAAAAAGAATGATGATGCGCAGGAAAAAATATTAAATTCTACTAATCGCCCAAAGTTTTCTGCCTTCTTTCAGGGTGGTTATGCCATGCCGGGATTAGATGCATTTGATGTGAACCCTGCACCATACTATATTACCGGCTTCCGCCTTAGCTGGAGTTTGGGTGGATATTATACATTAAAAAACCAAAAACAAATTCTGGAGATAGACAAGCAGAATATAGACGTACAAAAGGAAACCTTCCTCTTTAATACCAACCTTACACTCAAGCAGCAAAACTCCGACATAACAAAGTTACATTCCATGATTGACAAGGATAATGACATTATTTCTAAAAGAACAGAAGTGAAAGATGCTTCCAGGATTCAATTGGAAAATGGTGTGATTACCACTCATGAATATGTAAGCGAATTAGATGCGGAAGACCAGGCCAAACAAAGCCTGCTGCTGCACCAGGTGCAATTATTACTGGCTGAATACAGTTATCAAAATACAACCGGAAATTAAACAATACCAAATTAAAAACGATGAAAGTAACATCCATTTTAACCGTAGCTTCCTTAGCTTTTCTTTATAGTTCCTGCAGCAATGCAGATAAAGATTACGATGCCTCAGGTGCATTTGAATCTGTAGAAACCATTATTTCTACTGAATCATCAGGCACCTTGATGCAGTTTGACGTGGAAGAAGGGCAAACCCTGAATAAAAACCAATGGATAGGATATGTTGACAGCTTCCAACTGTATCAGAAAAAACAGCAACTCGAAGCACAGATAGTATCTACCACAAGCCAGAGGCCTAATATACCGGTGCAGGTAGCAGCTCTGCAATCACAACTTTCGGAAGCTGAAACTAACCAGAAAAGAATGGAAAACCTTGTAAAAGCCAACGCCGCTACCCGGCAGCAAATGGATGATGCCAATACACAGGTGGATATGATTAAAAAGCAAATTGACGCGCAAAAATCAACGCTTGGAATTGCCTCCACTACACTTACTAAAGATGTTGCTCCGCTACAACACCAGATTGACCAAATAAACGACCAACTTCAAAAATGCAAAATAATTAACCCACTTCATGGGACTGTGTTGACCAAGTACAGTGAGAATCATGAAATCGTTAGTCCCGGCAAGGCGCTTTACAAAATTGCTGAAACCGATACCCTTATTTTAAGAGCCTATATAACCGGTTCGCAATTGACCAATGTAAAACTGGGACAGACTGTAAAAGTCCGCACTGACTTAGGCACCAAGCAATACAGGCCATATACAGGAGTTGTTTACTGGATTTCCGATAAATCGGAATTTACTCCGAAAACTATTCCTACAAAAGATGAACGCGCTGATCTGGTATATGCTATTAAAGTACGGGTTATAAATGACGGTTACCTGAAAATAGGAATGTACGGAGAAGTGAAATTTGATAATACACAAACCAAATAAAAAATGAATACGGAATCAGAATATATACCAGGAACCTGCAACATTGGGCCGGCAGAAATTAAGGCCCGTAGAAACGTAGCTGTAATTTCAACTATAGTAAGCATCGTTATAATTATACTATTAGTGGTGCTTCATGCTGACAAACTTTGGCGATTGACTTTATTTATTCCTGCCACTTCTGTTGCCGTAAGCTTTCAGCAAGTATATTTTCATTTCTGTGTGAATTTTGGATTAAGAGGTATTTTTAACTTCGGAGATATCGGTAAAACATTTACAGTCGACCAACAGGAAAACTTCAAAAAAGACAGGATGAAAGCTCAGAAAATGATTGCCACAGGCATATTCTTCGGATTAGTAATTGCTGTTTTATTCTACATTCTTCCGGTATAATTCTATATGAGCGCCATTACCTTAGACCATATCACCAAAACATACAACAAAGGAACTACCATGGCAGTAGATGATATTTCATTTGCGGTGGAGAAGGGTGAGTTGTTTGGATTAATTGGCCCGGATGGTGCAGGTAAAACAAGTATCTTCCGGATGCTTACTACATTACTATTACCGGATAAAGGCACCGGAACAGTAGTTGGCAATGACATAGTAAAAGATTATCGCAAAATAAGGGGAATAGTCGGTTATATGCCCGGTAGGTTTTCGCTATACCAGGATTTAACAGTAGAGGAAAACCTCAATTTTTTTGCCACCGTTTTCGGAACCACTATAAAGGAAAACTACGACCAGATTAAAGACATTTACGGAATGTTAGAGCCTTTTAAGGACAGGCGTGCAGGAAAACTATCAGGTGGGATGAAACAAAAACTGGCATTATGTTGTGCACTTATTCACAAGCCGGAGGTATTATTTTTAGATGAACCAACCACAGGCGTAGATGTTGTTTCGAGAAAAGAATTTTGGGAAATGCTGAAACGCCTGAAAGCGCAAGGGATTACTATTCTGGTTTCTACATCATACATGGATGAAGCCACCCTTTGCGACCGCATTGCATTGATACTTGGAGGTAAAATATTGTCATTGGATACGCCGGCTAATATTGTGAAAGAATACCCCGAAAAACTATATGCCGTTAAGTCTTCAAAAATGCACAAATTATTGAATGATTTGCGAACCAATGAGGATATCCTCACTTGTTATGCAGCAGGTGAATATATCCATCTCTCATTAAAAAAAGAGGATAAAGAAACGGAGAATCATTTATTAAAATATTTGCAGGACAAACAAGAAACCGACTTAGTTTTTAAAGAAACCACGCCAACCGTGGAAGATTGTTTTATACGCTTATTAGGAAAACAGGAAGAAAAGGAAGTAACTAAAGATGGAAGAAAAGAAGGAAACGGTAATTAGCACCAAAGAGCTTACCAAAAAGTTCGACGACTTTGTTGCTGTGGACAAAATAACTTTTGAGGTCCACAAGGGAGAGATATTTGGTTTCCTGGGTGCGAACGGCGCCGGTAAAACAACTGCCATGCGTATGCTTTGCGGGTTATCACGCCCTACCTCGGGAGAGGCTATGGTTGCAGGTATCGACGTTTACCACAAACCGGAAGAGATTAAAAGAAACATAGGTTATATGAGCCAGAAGTTTTCCTTATACGAGGATCTTACGGTAATGGAAAATATTAAATTCTACGCAGGCGTTTACGGATTATCAGACAAAGATATCAAAGAGAAGACAGAGGAGTTGGTAAATAAACTCGGTTTGCAAAATCAGGCTAAGGTATTAGTAAAGCTTTTGCCCCTTGGATGGAGGCAGAAACTGGCTTTTTCAGTTGCCATAGTCCACCAGCCTAAGATTGTATTTCTTGACGAACCAACAGGGGGTGTGGATCCTTCCACACGCAAGCAGTTTTGGGATATGATTTACGATGCTTCAGAAAGGGGAATTACCATTTTTGTTACGACCCACTATCTGGATGAAGCGGAATATTGCGACCGCATCTGTATTATGGTGGATGGAAAGATTAAAGCATTGGATACTCCATTTCAATTAAAGCAAAATTATAAAGTAGATAATATTACAGAGGTGTTTTACCAATTAGCAAGAACGGCCAAACGTGGAGATGATTAAAATAGCTGATGGCCTAATGAGCAAAATTAAAAATATAAATATGCCATATTATAAAGGGATTACTTCGCAGAGCCTTGCAATGACAAAGGGGTTCCCAAAAGTAGGGGTTCAAAATTTTGAACCCTTGCACTTAGTGATAATACGTCATTGCGAGGAACAAAGCAATCCCTTCCACATTCAATCATCCGCCACCAGCTAATTATGAAACAGTTTTTTTCATTTGTAACCAAAGAATTTTTACACGTTTTTCGTGACCGGAAAACGCTGTTAATGTTGTTTGGCGTGCCGGTTGTTCAGATAGTACTGTTTGGTTTTGCACTTACCAATGAAATAAAAAACTCCAATATTGTAATAGTTGATAATGCCCGGGATTTAGCTTCCCAGCAAATCATTACCAAACTTGCATCTACCGATTATTTTAAAATAAAGAAGGAATTAATGAACCAGTCTCAGATTGATGCTGCCTTCAAATCAGGAGATATTAAACTGGCTATTGTTTTCCCGGAAAACTTCTATACCGATTTATTACACACAAATAAAGCACAGGTGCAGGTGCTTGCCGATGCATCAGACCCAAATACAGCTACCACATTAACGAATTATGTTGGCAGCATAATTGCGGATTATAATGCACAGATGAATACAACCATCAGCGCTCCGGAACAAATTAACCTGGATGTTAGGATGCTTTATAACCCTGACCTGAAAGGGGCTCCTAACTTTGTACCCGGCGTAATTGCCATGGTGATGTTGCTCATTTGCGTGATGATGACATCCATTTCCATTGTACGTGAAAAGGAATTGGGCACGATGGAGGTACTACTGGTTTCACCTTTCAAACCACTCTATGTTATTTTCGCAAAAGCAATTCCTTACCTGGTACTTTCACTTATCAACTTAACGGTAATCCTTATTCTAAGTGTCTTTGCCCTTGATTTACC
>DATHOL010000400.1:0-3435 GCA_035484895.1 Bacteroidia bacterium
CTGCATCGCCGGCATGTGGGTTTAGTCCAAGAACTGCAATTTTAGGTTTACTGATGCTAAAATCCTGCTTCAAAGAGTTTGCCAATACACCTAGTTTCTTTAAAATAAGCTCTTTCGTAATAGTAGCAGCAACCGATGCAACGGGTATATGCTCAGTACAAAGCGCGACTCTGATCTTCTCGCTTACAAGCATCATTAACGAATTGCCTTTGCCAAAACGCTCATCCAGGTATGACGTATGACCGGTATATGGAAATGTATCGGAATGGGTATTATTCTTATTGATTGGTGCGGTAACTATCGCATCAACCCTGCCTTTGGAAAGCGAATCGCAGGCTGCCACAAAAGAACGGATAGCATATTGACCGCCAATATCTGTCAGTTGCCCCAGTTCAATATTCACATCTTCCGAATAAATATTTGCCAGGTTAAACTTGCGCGGAGTAATGCCCTCAGGGCTGGTAATGGTATTATAGTTAAAATGTTCTGCCTGTAATGTTTTCTTATGAAAAGCCACTGTTTTAGCCGAACTATAAAGCACGGGAGTGCAGAGTTCCAACATGGCAGGATCTGCAAAGGTTTTAATAATTACCTCTAATCCGATACCGTTAATATCGCCTTGGGAAATGCCTATTGTTACAGGTTTATGCGGGGAAGGCTGTTGTGGTTGCTGTGGAGTCGGAGTCATTATTCTGTAGTTGTTTTTGTAAGAGACATACGTTGAACAGTAACGCCAAATTTGACTAAAAAGTCAACGCCTTCATCAGATGCAATTTTTTTGTATTCGCCGTAGGAATGTAAATAAAACACATGTTTGATACCTGCCGTATAAATGATACGTGCACAAGCCAAACAGGGTGAAAGGGTAACATACAAAGTTGATCCTTCCATGCTGGCTTTATTTTTAGCGGCATATAAAATGGCATTCTGCTCGGCATGGATAGCAAGCGAGCAACCGCCTTTGCTATCGCGGGGACAGCCATGTTCAGCCCATTCCATATCGCAGTTATGTGTTCCCGCAGGCGGGCCGTTATAGCCTAAGGATATTATCCGGGTATCTTTTGCAAGAACCGCACCGACATGCATCTTTACGCAATGGGAGCGTTTAGCAAGTTTTTCGGCGAGTTCCATATATATTTCATCGAAACTGGGCTTCATGTAATAGTTATAAGTTATTGTTGTCTTTGTCATGCTGAGGAACGAAGCATCTCTGTTATTAAAGAGATTCTTCACTTCGTTCAGAATGACAATCGCACTGCATTTAAGGATTGCGAAATTAGCAAAAAAGGGGGAATCATTATAACTCCCCCTTACGTAGATATATTGATAATAAAACCGGCTTATTTCGCCCTCATTTTATTCCCTTTGGCATCATGTGTAACTTCTGCCAATCCCAGTTTTTCCATTAATGGCGGGATATACATGCCAAATCGTCCTCGAAGCCCTTTCTTTAAGCCATACCAGCCACCAACCGGATTCTTTTCCGAACGCCCCCATGCTTCTACGGTTCCTTCCTTCGCAGGCTTCTGTTCATCGGCGCTGCCGAGTTCCATCCAGTCGCCATGTTTCTTCAGCATAGCATGAAGGTCGGTCAGGCACTTATAATCATAATGTAAAACTGTTTTACCAACGGTGCAGACTAAAATCTCTTTACCATCTTTCACATCCGCATGCATGGTATATTCTGAAGATAGCGGAGGTGTTTTCAACACCATTGGTTTTTCTTTCGTCCCGATTTCAAATTTCATAAGCTGTTAATTTATCAATTAAATAATTCTTTTGATGTGCCCACTAAACTAAGCAATTCCTGCTTTGGCGGAGCATCCAAACCATTTGCTTTTAGCTGTTGCTGGAAATAGATGAACAGAGGCAATGTCAAAAGTACTTTTTCATTTTCTTCCGAATTAAAAAAGGCGGTATGCGTAAACGATTGCCCATCTGCACCCAGGCAGCAATTATAGTTGATGCCGGAATTATTTATTTTTTGCAATTCAGCCATTACATTCTTAATGTTGGCTTGGTTTTGCTCCACGTATCCGGCTTTGCAGGTGTAGGTTACTCTTACTATTTTCATGGTGTTTTGTATGAAGGTTATTACTTATTTAGTACTCATTATTTTTTCAGCTTCCTTTTTCAGGTCGCTTGCAAATTGCTCAAAAGACTGGTCAAACGAAGGAATCATTTTGGCATACATGGGAAACATTAATCCGCCAATTTTCTCCGTCATGGTAAATGTAAGCATTCCGTTTCCATTATTTGCAATGGTATAAACGCGGTTGCCCTGTCCGTCGCCCCAAACCAATCTTCTGTCGGGAACAAATTCTTTTATTTTTAATTTAAATGTACGTTTTGCATCTAAGGTAGATTTCAATTTTATGGTTTCTCCAGGTGCAATATTTCCTTCTATAGAAGTTACCGTTGAATTCCACCGTGGATAGTCAGATGCTTTCGTTAATAAAGCCCAAACTATGGATGAGTCTGCTTTAATGTCGATACTTACAGAAGTAGTTCTGTGAAAGGTTGTCCTCTCGGTTGACGCCTTTTCCGTTTGAGCAATAGTTGATGTTGCCATGCTAATTAAGACGGTTAAAATGGTGATTACTTTTTTCATTTTGTGTTTGCTTACAATCTATTGACGAATGAGCCCGACAAAACGATAGGATTAACCGTTACTTTTTTCCAAATATTTTTCCATCACCTGTCTATTATGGTCCAAATGATGCAGTTGCAATGCTGATGCTTTGGATGTTAACGGGTCAATTTCCTGCAGAACCTGCATGCGTAAATCAAACAGATGCTCTTTATCTCCCTTCGCCGCTTCCTTTACCAATTCTATCTTCATCAATTCTTCCTGAGTGTTCTGCTTAGGATTATATATTCCATTCAGTTCGGAACATTGATGGCAAACACCTTCTTTATTTATCAGCGCGCATCTTCCATCAAAAATGGAAATCATCTTTGATCTTCCGGTATGCAAATAATATTTCACCATAGCTTCTGTTGTATCCAGAATAGTGGCTATTTCATTCACTTTAAACTCGTAAACTTCTTTCAAAAAAATGCATAATTGTTGTTCAATTGGCAAGGATTTTGAGATGCAGGTAAAACAAAATGCAATATGTTCTTTAGCTTCGAATTGCCCGTTAGGCGAACTTGTGCGGATATTCATCGCCTCCTGAAAAAACTGTTTGTGCGATAAAGCAGCAGCCCTTGATATATCTGTTACGTTTTCGGGCCAGCGCTTTTTAGCACGCAGATTATCTTTCGCCAGGTTAGAGGCTATGGTAAACACCCAGGTTTTTAAGGATGACTCACCGCGGAATGTACTTATTTTTTCTGCTGCTTTTATATAAGTTTCCTGTGCTATGTCCTCGGCATCGGCTACGCTGGCGGTAATTCTAACCAGGTAGGACTTTAATTGTCCGACAATATTTT
>DATHOL010000401.1:0-6257 GCA_035484895.1 Bacteroidia bacterium
TGCCCGTATCCGTCATCGAAATATTTTTGCCGAATAAAGTATCGCCATGCAGATGTAACGTGTCTTTATTATACACCTGTAACAGCAAGGCTTTGCAAGTAGCAAGCATAGTTTCAGTGTTCCCGTTGTATTCGGCATATTCTCCTTTCAGAATAATATTATCGGCTGTATCCACCATAGAAACATTACCCAAAATCTGTCCGTAATCGCGCTCACGGTCATAATAAATCTGCTCACCGCTCAGGCTGTCACCTTTTTTATTCAGGATGTAGGGCTTCTTCCAGAACTGGCAATAATTGTCCTGTGTATTGTAATAACCTTTTTCACAATACATGAAATTATTTTTGCTCGTGATCCGTGTCGGGCCGATAAAATAAGCAGTACGATTATCAGGCCCATAAAGCATGGTATCGCAGCGCACAATATATTTTGGGTTAGTAAGCACTACCTTATTTTTGAAATAACACATTTTATCCTGCGTGTTATAAATGCCAATCATACTTGTAAGCCTGTTGGCTGTATCCACAATAGTTCCGCCATCCCAGTAATTTACCGAATGTCCGCTAATGGCATATTTCAAATGTTTTGTCGTCAGCGTCATTCCTTTGCGAATGCAGCGTATTGTTTTGCCAAATACCTCCGCAATACGTGTGAGGCCTTCGTAGTGCAATGAATCTCCATAGAGGTCCATCGTATCTTTTCGTGACATGTGAACATGCCCGAATGCACGAAAAGAATTATCGGGAAAAGAATAGGCGCTGTCGGAATACAGCGTGGTGCTGTCATCTGCTAATATCACATTACCAATGAGGCGCTGCGCGCCATCGCCAAGCCTTTTATCGAATTCCAGGCTGTTGGCATGCACTACGTGAATAGTGCGATTTTTTTGAGAAAATGCTGTGAAACAGGTACAGAAAAAGAAAGATACTAAAAAAATCTTTATGGTAAAAACGATAGATTTATTTTCAGCTTTCATGCGGTGTTAAAATCACCTGATGAGCGTCTGGTTTCGTTCCGGCCCCATGGATATAAGGTTGATGGGCACGCCTGCAGACTCTTCAATAAATCGGATATATTCTTTCAATGCTTCGGGCAATTTATCATATGAACTGATATCTGTAATCTGTCCCCAGCCTTTGAATTTCCTATATACGGGCTTCAAATTAGCAGCCCCCAAATCATACGGAACCTGGTCTGTCTTTTTATCCCCAATCATGTAATGGGTGCATACTTCTATCTCATCAAAATCATTCAATACATCCGTTTTCATCATATTCAAACAAGTAACCCCGTTGAGTATAATTGCACGTTTCAATGCAGGAATATCCAGCCATCCGCATCTTCTTCTTCTACCGGTAGTAGAACCAAATTCACGGCCTATTGTACACATTTTATCCCCTGCTTCATTCAATTGTTCCGTTGGAAATGGGCCTGAACCCACACGTGTGCAGTAGGCTTTGAAAACTCCCACCACATCGCCAATAGCGGCAGGCGCAAGGCCAAGTCCAATACAGGCTCCGGCACAGGTGGTAGATGAAGAAGTTACAAAAGGATATGAACCAAAATCAATATCAAGCAAGGAGCCTTGTGCGCCCTCTGCCAATATTTTTTTTCCATTTTTTAATGCATCATTCAATAAGTACTCTGTGTCGGTAATATGCAAGGTCCTGATAAATTCAATGCACTCCATCCACTTCTTTTCATCTGCCGCCAATTTAGCAACATCGTATGTAAAGCCTGTGGCAGTAGCCAGAATCTGTTTATGTTTTTCCACTAAAAATCCGTAGCGCTTTGCAAAATCAGGTTCTAAAATATCACCGATACGCAAGCCGTTGCGGCCGGTTTTATCCATATAAGCGGGGCCGATTCCTTTTAAAGTAGAACCAATTTTTTCCGTTCCTTTAGCAGCTTCCGAGGAAGCATCGAGCAAACGGTGAGTAGGCAAAATTAAATGCGCACGGGTAGAAATAACAAGTTGCTTGCAAATATCAATTCCCAATGCTTCAATCCCTCTTATTTCTTCCAGGAAACTGATAGGGTCAATAACCACGCCGTTGCCTATTACATTCAAAATGTTTTTATTAAAAACACCCGATGGAATAGTGTGAAGAACATATTTAACAGTTCCTATCTCCAGCGTATGTCCGGCATTCGGGCCGCCCTGGAAACGGGCTACAATATCATATTTAGGGGCAAGCACATCCACCACTTTGCCTTTGCCTTCATCGCCCCATTGTAAACCCAATAAAATGTCAACTTTCATAATTGAAAAAAATATCGCTCAAGTTAAGTAAAAATAGGGTTTATTATGCTGTCAGCTTTTCAACAGCTGCATCCACCGAAGGTAAAATATGAAATATGGTGTCGAGCTTGGTTACCACCAGCAACTGGTTTACTTTGGAAGAAAGATTGCAAACCGAAACATCTCCGCCTGCAGTGCGCGCCTTGGTAAGTATATTCACTAATACATTAAGCCCGCTGCTATTCATATACCGCACTCCGGATAATTCAAGTACTACGTTTTTTTTGCCCGATGAAATTAATTTGCTTATTTCCTCCATCATGGCGATCGTCTGGTTTTTGTCTATTATTTCACCGTCCAGTTTAAAAATGGTAATTCCTTTTTGTTGCGATGTGGTATAGCTGAATGTCATTTGTGCCTGTAATTAGTGTGCAATATAATCACTTTTTATAAAGCGTGCGAATTTCGTAATAATTTTTCACAAAAATACCAATTGCTTGCTATCCGTCACCTGAATGGTCTCATAAGAATTGTTAACGAGCTTTTTCTGTATCAGCAGGTGCCCCGATTGGTTCACTCCTTCTATTTTCCCGGTATATGGTTCATCTTTCAGCGTAAAGTTCTGCTCAATGCCACGCCTGTAAAGTAAATTACGGTAAGCCTCGTCTAATTGTTCATAGTTAGCCGCTCTCAAATCAAGATACTGTTTTTCTATGAACGAACACAATTGCAACAAACAATCCTCCGTATTAAAATCCTTACCGGTTAAGGATTTTAAGGATGCCGGATTGGGAATGGAAGGATCGAAAAGCGTTTGGTTTACATTCAGGCCAATGCCAACCACCGAGTATTTCATGGTGGATTGTTCCAGTACATTTTCGATGAGGATACCGGCTATTTTACAATTTTTAACATAAATGTCATTGGGCCACTTAATTTTAACATCGGTAGAATTTTCTAATATATGAGACACAAACCCGGCAATACCCAACGCAATAGCCTTCGTAAGCTGAAATTGTTCAGCAATTGGGAGGAATTGCGGCCGCAGAATAAGGGAAAACGTAAGATTGGCAAGGGCTTCACTGCTCCATTGAGTGCCGCGCTGGCCACGGCCCGCCAGTTGTTCTTTGGCCCAGATTATGCAACCCTCAGCCGGAGGCTTATCCCTTACCAGGTTCAACGCATAACTGTTCGTAGAATCAACCTGCTCTAAAATTTTAATGGGATGCCCTATGAATAAAGTATGTAGCCTCATTTCAAAGCATAAAATTAATAACTTTGCAGTTCAATCATATCACGTAATAAAAAAATCACAAAAGGAACCGGAAAAAAAGAATGCGAAAAACAGGTAAAAAAATAACTCCTGTTCAGTTGAAAGATGCTGTAATACGCGGCATGGCAGATAAAAATGGTAAAAACATTGTCTGCCTGAACATGGAAAAGGTAGAAAACAATATTTGTGACTTTTTTGTTATATGTGAAGGAGCTTCATCGGTACAGGTAAATGCAATAGCGGAAGCAGTGGAAGAAGCGGTTTATAAGTTAACAGGCAAATATGCCTACCACAGCGAAGGACAACACAATGCAGAATGGATTCTGCAGGATTACATAGATGTGGTGGTGCATATCTTTCAGCCCGATGTAAGAAGTTTTTATAACCTGGAAGGGCTTTGGGGCGATGCAGAACTGGAAGAAATTATGATTGAACCGGAATACAAACGAATTTAAAAAATGAGCGAAACCGAACAAAAACCTCAGCAACCCGCTGACAATAGCAATAACCCGCTGAAGAAGATTAAAAATCCTCTTCCTAATAAGCCTTTTAAACCTAAGTTCAATTTTTACTGGGTTTGGGGTATTATAGTCCTTGCACTTATTGTAACTGAAGTATTTAATACTGTAAATACCAATACCCAGGAAATAAGTTTCCCCGCCTTTGTAGAAAAGGCTTTAGCGCCTAAATATGTTGCCAAAATTGTAATAGTAAATAACGATGAGGCTGATATTTATCTTAAACCCGATGCGTTAAAACTACCCCAGTTTAAGGATGTTGCCCATAGCCAGGGAGGGCCGCAATTCAATGTTAAAATTATCAGCGGCGACAGTTTTATGCAAATGCTGAATGATGCGCAAAAAACATATCCCGATAACGAAAAGATATATCCCGAAAAAGATACCCGGACCGATTGGACGGGCTATATACAATACCTTGTTCCGTTAGGATTGCTGGTATTGCTGCTCATGTTCTTCATGCGGCGTGTAGGCGGCGGCGGCGGCAACCAGATATTTAGCATTGGCAAATCAAAAGCCACTTTGTTTGACAGGGACACGAATGTTAATATCACATTCAACGATGTGGCGGGTTTGGAAGAAGCCAAAGTGGAAATAAAGGAAATTGTAGAGTTTTTAAAAACCCCTCAGAAATATGTGGCTCTCGGAGCAAAAATTCCGAAAGGAGCATTGCTGGTGGGCCCTCCGGGAACCGGTAAAACTCTTTTAGCAAAAGCCGTTGCAGGTGAGGCCAAAGTTCCATTCTTCTCCCTTTCGGGTTCCGACTTTGTGGAAATGTTTGTAGGTGTGGGCGCTTCGCGTGTGCGCGATTTGTTCCGGCAGGCAAAGGAAAAAGCTCCTTGTATTATCTTTATTGATGAAATTGACGCTATTGGAAGAGCGCGTGGCCGTAATGTGGCACAAGGTTCCAACGATGAACGTGAAAACACCCTGAACCAATTGCTTACCGAAATGGATGGCTTTACCAATACCAGTGGTATCATCATACTTGCAGCTACCAACAGGGCAGATATTTTGGACCGCGCTTTATTAAGGCCGGGCCGTTTCGACAGGCAGATTTATGTGGATATGCCCGACCTGAACGAACGTAAAGAAATATTCAAGGTTCACTTAAAACCATTGAAAACAGATGGCACGCTGGATATTGATTTCCTTGCTAAACAAACGCCCGGATTTTCAGGAGCCGATATTGCCAACGTATGTAACGAAGCCGCACTTATTGCCGCCCGTAGCGATAAGAAAATGATTGACAAGCAAGATTTTCTTGATGCTGTTGACCGTGTTGTTGGCGGATTGGAAAAGAAAAACAGGCTCATTTCTCCATCGGAAAAGAAAGTAATTGCATTCCATGAAGCGGGCCACGCATTGGTTAGCTGGCTGCTGGAATATGCGCACCCATTGGTGAAAGTAACGATTATTCCCCGTGGGAAATCGTTGGGAGCAGCCTGGTATCTGCCGGAAGAAAGGCAAATTACTACTACGGAACAAATGATGGATGAAATGTGCGCAGCCCTTGGCGGCAGAGCATCTGAAGAAGTGATGTTCGGAAAAATATCGACCGGCGCATTAAGCGATTTGGAAAAAGTTACCAAACAAGCTTATGCCATGATTATGTATTATGGCCTGAACAAAAAAATTGGAAACATCAGCTTTTATGACTCCAGCGGCGGCAATGAATATACGTTTACAAAACCGTATTCTGAAAAAACGGCTGAAAGCATAGATAATGAAGTCACCATAATGGTTGAAGCAGCTTACATAAAGACCAAAGAATTAATAAAAACACACAAAGCGCAGTTGATAGAAGTAGCGCAGCAACTGCTCGACAATGAAGTGATTTTTAAAGAAGATTTGGAAAAAATTATCGGAAAACGCCCTTTTGAAAAAGAAGAGTACCAGCCCATGTCGCAGCATAAAAAGATTTTTGCCAATGGTGACCCGAGCCTTGCACCTAAAGGAACTAATGGAGTGCAACCAACTAATGGAGCTGCTAAAACGGAGCCGCCGACTATTATAACTACCGATGATGAACATCCAATATCGGAAGAAGAATTAAAACAGGAAGAAGCAAACAGGGACAGAGAAGTGGCTAAAAGAAAAACGGAAGAAGCGAAAGAACCAGCAGCCCAAAAAGCAGCAGACGATTCAAAAAATGAAACGGATGTAAAACAAGCCCCACCGCAAGAAAAGCCGGAGAAAAAGAAGAAAGAGGCGCCCAGGGAAA
>DATHOL010000402.1:0-3095 GCA_035484895.1 Bacteroidia bacterium
TTTTAGCAATTAATGCTCCTTCAAATTTTGAAGAACACCTTTCTCCTCTGCCTGCGGGCGTTACCATTTCTTCGAAGATAAGTGACTATGGGCAGATTCATTGGTTTGTGAAAAGTAAAAATGAAATGGAAAAAGAACTGAAAAAAGTACTGTCCTTATTAAAAGCGGATGTTATCTGCTGGATATATTTTCCCAAAAGCACATCGAAAATTCAAACTGACCTTACACGAGATAAAGGTTGGGATGCCCTTATGGAGAATAAATCGCTTCAGTGGCTGAGTCTGGTTTCATTTGATAATACCTGGTCTGCTTTTGCAATTCGGTTACAAAACCCAAAAGATATTAAAAAGGAGTCTAACCCTGCCGGAAAACGCCTCATTTTTGACTATGCTGATTCAGCAACTAAAACCGTGCGGCTACCGGATGATTTAGCTGGTGCAATGAAGAAAAGCAAGAAAGCGAAAGACTTTTATGAAACTCTTTCTTTTTCAAACAAACGCGAATATGTGGAATGGGTGCTAACAGCGAAAAGGGAAGAAACAAGAAATGAAAGAGTGAAAGGAACAATTGATCGTTTGGAAAAAGGTTGGAAAAACCCAAGAAATATTTAAATAAAGGTACATGAAATTCGACCTGTACAAATCGATAGAAATACTGGAAAGAACCCCTGTGGTTATTGAGCAAATGCTAACGGGTATTTCGGAAGATTGGATTGCAAACAATGAAGGCGGCGAATCATGGAGCCCTTATGATATTGTTGGCCACCTTGTTCATGGAGAAAAAACAGACTGGATGGCCCGCATGGAAATAATTTTGCTTAACGATAATAAAAAGTTCACGCCATTTGACCGGTTTGCCCAATTCAAGGATAGTAAAGGCAAATCACTAATAATGCTCATAGAGGAGTTTAAAGCCTTGCGCAAAATGAATATGGTAAAACTTCGTCTGAAAAAAATGGAGTCATTCGATTTGCAGAAAACCGGAATACATCCGGCTTTTGGGAAGGTAACCCTTCAGCAGTTGCTTTCAACCTGGGTGGTGCATGACTTGGGCCATATAGCTCAGATAGCAAGGGTAATGGCCAAGCAATATAAAACAGAAGTCGGCCCCTGGGTTGAGTATTTGCCTGTATTAACAAGAAAATGAACAAATATTTCTTTCACTATGGAAAGGAAGATTCAAAACTATTCATCCCTTTATTTTCGTATATTTGAAAGTATGGGAAAACGGACATTAAATATATTATTGGGATTATTAGTTTTTAGTTCTGTTGTACCTGCACAAATACTAAAACCTGTCCCAATTTCCTATTTGAATCAAAAGCAATATTCTCCGCAGCCAATAGTATTTGAAAAGAACCCGATACCTTTCGATAATCTAAAGTTCTCAATTACGAATAATTTGAAATGTACACTTCCCAAAGGTGCCATTTTCTGCCGCATGGAAGATGCAATTTATAACCATTTGAATTTTTGGGTAAAGTTCAGGATGGGGACGGATGATAGGTACAGTAACTGATTACTTCTTTTTTTTCTTATTAATCCGGATAAGGATATATACCCCTAGGCCGGCTAAAACAAGATAAAAAATTGCTTTGCCAACATATTTGCCACTTTCATAAGCAGAACTTTGAAGAAGGATTTGTGAAATAGTATATTTCATGGGGAATAATTATGTTTTCACAAACATACCTATTTTTATAGGTGGTATATTTAATTAATAGCTAATCGGGCCGACTAAACATCATTCCTTGTAAGATGATGTTTGTGCTTTTTCTTAAGGAGCAGGCCAACAGAAACATAGTACAGCGTACTTTTTTCAGGCGTATACACTACCTGATTAGACCCAATATCTAATATGGATGTTTTGTTTTGCAAGAAATTAAGCAGGTAGTATTTGAAGCGTATATATGTTCCGCTATGAAAGCGCACTTCCCCAAAAACAGAAGGGTTGAACAAGTTTACATAGTTGGAGGAAAACAAGTTATCATTAAATATGGTTTTGTTGCCGTTGTAAAGTATCTTTTGTTTATAGGCAAACATGCATTCTCCTTCAGCCCCTATAGCTAAATAATCACCATGTGGCATATTACCGAATTTTAATGCCAGCGGGATTCCAAAGCTATAGGAGCGTTGTTTCAGCGTAGCGGAACTTCCATCAGGAAGGCCAATGGAATTGATAAACCCCACGTTTATAATGGAGAATCCGGTATATAATCCGAAGGCTCTGCCAAAGTCATAGTGAAACTGGTGCTGAACATGAAAAAAACAAGTAAAGCGCAATATATTTGGAATGTTTGATTGGTTATCCATAACTTCTCCCTTGGAGAAAATCAGTTGTGCACCTGTCATTCCATACCATTTATGCTCGGGGGCAGCATTACGTTTTAAAGCAATAGAATCCTGTGCTTGCATAGAGAAGGCAAGGAGCGTTATCAATATAGTCAGGGCTATTCTTTTCATATCGTTAATTAAACAAAGTTCATCATTTCAAATTTCTTGCCAAGTACTTTTTGCGAATCTACTCCCAATACTTTCTCCAGCATGGTGGCATACACCTGCCTGAAATCGACAGTATAGATTAAATCACCTTCCTCTAAATTTTGCAAATCAGCCATTGGGTTATAAAGCCCGGGCTTGGCCAGTTTTCCGCTAATTACATAAATATTATTGGCAGTACCGTGGTCGGTTCCTCCGCTGGCATTTTGAGCCACTCTTCTTCCAAACTCCGAGAAAGTCATCACAACTGTATCATCAAACTTATTGTTCTCTTTCAAATCCTGGCAGAATGCTGCAAGACCGTCAGATAGGGTTTTTAAGGCTCTTTTTTGCTGGCCTTTTTGCAGAACATGTGTATCAAATCCGGGTAACGAAATATAGTAGACGGAAGAATCACAGCCTGAACAAATCAATTCGGCAATGGTTTTTAAGCGGCCTCCGAAATTGTTGGTTGGATAGGTACGTTGTGATTTAAATGTTTTTGAATGCTCATAGATATAGTCCGCTGACTCCATTGTTTCAGCCAATGTTTTTTGCAGATACTCAACTTCCGCATGGTCGTGGTTGGGCTTATATTCGTTGGCAACCCCTCTTATA
>DATHOL010000403.1:0-7351 GCA_035484895.1 Bacteroidia bacterium
AAGGCAGGGGGCTGGGGTACTTAATTAGTTTACTCCGTATTCCGATAGCATATAAGCCATCATAGCCACTCCGGCAGCGCCCAGTTCAAGTTCGCGTTTATTTACCTTATCAAAGGTATCTGCAGCTGTATGGTGTATGTCAAAATAGCGTTGTGAATCGGGCATAAGGCCAATCATAACAGTCCCCGATTTTTGCATAGGTTCAATATCGGTCCCCCCTTCACCGCCGGTGAAATCATAAATGCCGTAAGGTAAAAAGAGATCTTTCCAACTCACTATTTTTCTGTGCTGTTCTGTTTTACCGCCCACACCAAAACCTCTTGGGGAATATCCTCCGGCATCCGATTCTATAGCTGCAATTTCATTTTCATGATGCATCTGCGCCAGTTCAGCATATTTCAACGCACCTTTTTCTCCATTCTCTTCATTCATAAACATTACAAACCGGATAGTTCTTTTAGGTTTTAATCCCAATGCTTTAAATGTTCTAAGCACTTCCAGCGTTTGCACAATGCCCGCTCCATCATCCTGCGACCCTTGCGCTAAATCCCATGAATCCAAATGCCCGCCAATGGTAATAAACTCATCCGGATGTTCTGTGCCCCTTATTTCACCCACCACATTATATGATTTTTCATCGGGCAATGTCTGGCAACTCATTTCAAAATGAAACTTTGATTTCGGGTCGGTTTTTAATACTTTGTCGAGCAACTCTGCGCCAATAGTTGAAATAGCGCAACATGGAATCCTGGGAAACGTATCATTATATTGCATAGCCCCTGTATGCGGATAATCATCCAATGTATTTGTCATGGAACGCACCACTGTGCCAACAGCGCCATACTTGGCCGCCATACTTGGCCCTGCCCAGCGTTGTATTACTGCCTTTCCATAAGCGGCAAATGTTTGCACCAATGTTTCATCAAAGGCTCCGTCAAAAAAAACTATTTTTCCGGCAATTCCGGCTTTGCCTATTTTATTTAATTCATCCACGCTATGTACTTCCAAAACATTAGCTGTAATACCACCTACAGGTGTACCTACGGACCTTCCCAATGCGCAAATATTTACGGCATATTCACCTGATTCATTACTAAGGATTTTAGCAGTTTCTTTTGCCCCCCTAACCCAATGCGGAACCATACATTCTTGCTTAAAAACGGTATCCGCACCCAAACTTTCCATCACTTGGTAAGTATACTCCACAGCAGCAGCAGCCTGCGGAGAACCTGTTAGCCTTCCTCCTATTTTATTGCTTAAATAATCTAAATACGAATAGCATTTGCCGTGCAACAAAATTTCATTGGCAATTGTACGGAACATAACAGAATCCTTATTTTGGGCAAATACTGAGCCTGCCAATAATACCGGGGAAATAATTGTGAGGAGATATTTTTTCATAGGTAGAGATTTCTGTTATGAATACAAATGTAACAATCTGAAGCTAAACTGCCAGCTATACAAACCTTTCTTTTTTAGTGAATAAAAAATAAGACTTTAAAATTTATACGCTGCACTTTTCACGGGTTTATGCAGTAGCACATAAACCACATAGTAAAACATACTCAAATAGTTAAGCATAAAAAGGCAATTTCTTGCTACTACTCTATAAAGTTTGCCAGGTAAATATTTAGCAAATGTGTGGCATTTTATTTACACCAAGTTTTGAAAAAAGATGGAATCAGGAAAATAATTATTGAGAAATCAAATCTTAGTGAGCTTTTAGTAACCTTGTGTCTTTGTGGCAAAATTAGCCACTACGTCCCTTAGGCACCAAGATACACTAAGGTACCAGCCCTAATTCGTATCTAATCTTGTAACCTTCACAACTCCATCTACCTTTTGGAGTTTTTTAATCAGGTCGGTTAAGTGAGTTGTGTCGTGTACAAAAACAACTATGGTGCCTTCAAAAGTACCATCATTGGTATCAAAGCTAAGGGAACGCATATTTACGTTCAGCTCCTTCGATATAATATTAGTAACTCTGTTTACCAATCCGATTTTATCAATACCGGTAATTTTAATGCCTGCTAAAAATGAAATTAGTTTTTGGCTTGTCCATTTGGCTTTTACAATACGGTAAGCATGATTACTCATCATAGCAACAGCATTGGGACAATTTACCCGATGGATTTTTATTCCTTCACCAATGGTAATAAATCCGAATACGTCATCGCCCGGAATAGGATTGCAGCAAGGCGAAAGTTTGTATTCCAGGTTATCCATACTATCGCCAATCATAAGAGTATCCTGCTTTCCCCGGGTTTTGGTAACCATTTCCTCAAGGCTTGGTAAAGATGCCTGAACATTGGAATGCTCCTCTTTCGATTCAAGATATTCCTTCAGTTCCTTATTCGTAACTCTTTCAAGAGCCGCGCGGTAAAAGAGTTCCTGGCTGTCATGCAATTTTAAAAACGCCGTAATTTTATTAATATTTACATCGTTGAAATCTATTTTCAAATGACTCATTTTCCGCTTGAGTATCTCTTTTCCTTCAGCAGCCTGCTTGTTTCTTTCTTCCTTCAGCAAAGCCTTAATGGCTGACTTTGCTTTAGCTGTAACCACATAATTTATCCAGTCGGCTTTAGGAGCCTGCTTGCTCGAGGTGAGAATTTCCACCTGGTCGCCACTATTTAACTTATGGCTCAGCGGAACTAATTTATGGTTGACTTTTGCCCCAATGCACTTTGCTCCCACCTGCGAGTGTATATCAAAAGCAAAATCGAGTGCTGTGGAATTTACCGGTAACGATTTCATTTCACCCTTTGGGGTAAATACAAAAATTTCATCTGCAAAAAGATTAAGCTTGAAATCATTAATAAAATCAAGCGCATTGCTATCCGGGTTTTCCAGTGAAGTACGAATTTTACGCAGCCACTCTTCTAATGGATCCTCTTCCCCATGTCCTCCTTGTTTGTATTTCCAGTGAGCAGCATAGCCCTTTTCGGCAACTTCATTCATCCGTTCACTACGAATCTGCACTTCCACCCACTGCCCGTTAGGGCCCATTACCGTAGTATGCAATGCCTCGTAGCCATTTGCCTTGGGCGTGGATATCCAGTCGCGCAAACGGTCGGGGTTAGGATAATAATAATCAGTAACCAATGAATATACCCGCCAGCAATCCGATTTTTCCTGTTCGGGTGAAGAATCAATCAAAACCCGTATAGCGAAAATATCATATACTTCTTCAAAAGGAACGCCTTTGTTCTTTATTTTGTTCCAGATAGAATAAACAGATTTGGGCCTTCCAAAAATCCTGAACTTGAACTTCTGGTCATGCAATGCTTCCCGGATAGGCGTAATAAAACGATGTATATACCGGGTACGTTCGGCTTGTGTATCTTTTAATTTCTGGGCTATTTCGGCAAATAATACAGGCTCGGTATATTTTAACGATAAATCCTCCATCTCCGATTTAATGGAGTTTAAACCCAACCTATGTGCCAACGGAGCATATAAATATAATGTTTCCGAAGCTATTTTAAGTTGTTTGGTACGCTCCATAGAATCGAGGGTACGCATGTTGTGAAGCCTGTCCGCCAATTTTATAATAATCACCCGAACATCTTCGGCAAGGGTAAGCAGCATCTTCCTGAAGTTCTCTGCCTGTAAGGAAGAAGAAGCATCAAAAACGCCGGAGATTTTAGTTAGCCCATCTATAATAGATGCCACCTTTTTCCCAAACATTCCTTCAATGTCTTTCAGGGTGATGTCTGTATCCTCCACCGTATCATGCAGCAAAGCGCAGGCAATAGCTATAGCGCCAAGTCCTATTTCCTCGGCTACAATACGGGCAACAGCTAATGGATGATATATATAGGGCTCACCTGATTTGCGCCTTGCATTTTTATGGGCCTCCAGCGCAATATTAAACGCTTTACGGATAAGCTTTTTATCAGCATCATCTAATTTATAACGACACGACCGCAACAAACCGCGGTAACGGTTCAGAATTTCCTTTTTTTCTAATTCGGCTTCAGGTGTAATTACGGTTGTCTCCATATATGTAAAACAAAGTTACGGTTTTTATACGGAATTTAAACAAGGAGGTTTTAATTGATAGTTATGTAAATTCCCTAAGTTTGCACAATGAAAAACGATTTACTGCTTCGTGCAGCCAGAGGAGAAGAAACCGAAAGAGTACCTGTATGGCTGATGCGCCAGGCAGGACGCATTTTACCGGGATACCGCAAAATAAGGGAACAGGTAAAGGATTTTCAGGAATTGGTGAAAACACCGGAGCTGGCTTGCGCTGCCACCCTTGAACCGGTAAACTTGTTAGGTGTTGATGCAGCTATTATTTTCTCCGATATTTTGGTAGTACCCGAAGCTATGGGGTTAGATTACCAAATGCTGGAAAGCAGAGGCCCTTTGTTTGAAAAAACCATACAAAGCCAAAAAGATATTGATGCACTGCGCATTGGCTCTACCGAAAACTGGGATTATGTGGTGAATGCTTTAAAACTCACCCGCCGCGAACTGAATGATAGGGTCCCTTTGATTGGTTTTGCAGGCAGCCCCTGGACAATATTTGCCTATATGACGGAAGGCAAAGGCTCTAAAACCTTTTCAGTTGCCAAAAGCATGATTTATAGAGAGCCTAAAATGGCTCATGCCCTGTTAGATAAAATCACCCAAACCACCATTAAATACCTGAAGGATCAGGTTAATGCCGGGGCTCAAATTGTACAGATATTTGATTCCTGGGGCGGGATACTGTCGCCTGAATCGTATGAGGAATTTTCCTTGCCTTATATTGCCAAAATATGCAATGAACTTAGTGCACTTGTTCCTGTTATAGCCTTTCCGAAGGGCGCTTTTTTTTCGGCTAAAGAAATAGCCAAACTAAATTGTGCTGCAATTGGTTTAGACTGGACCGTTGACCCGATAGAGGCACGCCAACTACTCCCCGGAAAAATCTTGCAAGGCAATCTTGACCCTTGTGTTTTATATGCCGAACACGCTGTAATAAAGGAGAAAACAACTAAAATGCTGCAGCAATTCGGCGCAAAAGGATATATCGCCAACCTTGGGCATGGTGTTTATCCCGATATTCCTATGGATAATGTGAAATACTTTGTAGATTGCGTGAAGCAATATTCGGTGCGATAAATAGTTATACAAGCCTACCCAACCATTTGTAACCCATTTACGTTATATATGGTATAAGGATTATTATTAACTTTGTACTTCGCCTTTTTTAATGATATTTAGTACTAAAAAATATTTAGCCCTGCTACTGCTGATTTCTCTTTTTGGAGGAGTTTCGCAGGTTAAGTCGCAAGCAGTAAAATCTCCGCAAGTTCATTGTTTGGCAGTGGACGCATCTGGCGGGGTTACATTAACATGGACATTGCCCCAAACGCTTAATCATTATTTTCTTAATTATCAGGTATACTCTTCGACCAATTCCATGGGTCCTTTTATTACAGTAAATCCTGATGTTACCAATGATTCAATAACTACTTATTACGCCCCCTCAACATCAGCCAACTCTCAAATAGTTTATTATACAGTCGAAACCGATACGGGCAGCTATACATCTCCCCTAGACACTATGGCAACCATCTTTTTGAACGTTAATAATTTAGGCACAGGAGTTGCACAACTAAACTGGAATGCCGTCCATCATCCATTGTTGCCGTCATCTTCACCTTGGTATAAAATTTACCGTTTATCACGTTATAGTGGAACATGGTTTTTAATTGACTCAGTTAAATCCCCAAGTCAACGTATAAGCTATTATGATACCATTACATTTTGCGATACTGTTACTTTACATTACAGGATTGAAATATCGGATACTTCCAATGGTGGCTGTACTTCTATTTCCAATATCAGCAACCCGGTTGTAATGCATGAAATGCTATCTCCTCCCCAGGCTGTTATGGATACTGTTAGCGTAAACCCTAATGGTTCAGTGGATATTAGCTGGCACAAAAGCCCGAAAAATAATGTAGTGGCCTATATTATCTATGAATTTTTAGGGGGTATCTGGTCTCCTATTGATACTGTATATGGCATTAATAGTACTTCTGTATTGAATTATACGAATGCGGGTAATGCCAATGATTCTGTGTTAAGTTTCGTAGTGGCTTTAAAAGACAGTTGCACTTTAATTAATCCCGGCGCATTGAGCAACCCGCAAACCACCATACTATTAAAAGAAAAACCCGACCGCTGCGCACAAACTAATACCTTAACATGGAACACCTACGAAAACCTTGCAGGTAGCATTGGCGGCTATGGCATTGGAGGGTATCATGTTTATGTGAGCATTGATAATGGATTGACATACCAATTACTTGCCACAACCGGGCGGGGTACCAATACATATATAGACACGAACTTAAACACCCCTCAAACACGGTGGTACTTTGTCCAGGTTTTTGACTCAGCCCATCATGATACTACAGCTTCTTCAAATATAGTAAAATATACGGTAGCTACAGCCCTTAAGCCGGATTATGATTACCTGAATGATGCTTCTGTTGTACAAAATTCCAGCGAAATAATGGTGAATGCCTATATTGATACCTTAGCCAGCCCCATTTACTTATCGGGGGCAGGGTTTTATGCACTGCAAAGGTCATCGGATTCTATAGGTGGCTTTAAAACTATTAATACCATTCCTGCTCTGCACCATTTTACCAATCATATCAGTTTCCTGGATAATACTGCAGATCCTAACAGGCAAAGCTACCGTTACCAGGTTATTACACAGGACAGTTGCTACCACAATTTAGATACTACCAACTTAGGACAAACCATGTATCTTACTGCTGTAGGCCATTCAGATGGAATTAATACCCTTACATGGAACGACTACCGGGATTGGTATGGCGGGCCACAATACTATGCCATTTACCGTTCTGAAGACGGGGTTGCCTATACCCTGCTAACAACTATTGCTTACAATAATTCAGGTACAGTTATCTATCCCGATAATATTAAAAACATTACACAGGGCCAGGGAACCTTTTACTATTATATTATGGCAGTAGAAAACAGTTCCAATCCTTATTCATTAGTTGATACCAGCTACTCCAACATTGCCCGTGCTTATCAAGACCCGACCGTTTATATACCAAATGCTTTTGACCCGAAAGGCATAAACAAAATTTTTATCCCGGTAGGCGTATTTATTGATGTTATCGGATATGATTTGGTAATTATAAACCGCTGGGGAGAAGTTCTTTTCGAATCGAACATGCCGGATATAGGTTGGGATGGAACTAATAAAGGCAAAATAGTGCCGGAAGGGGTATATATATATCTGCTTACATACACCTCCAGCAAAGGGGAATACTTTCAGCGGAAAGGTACTGTTACCCTTCTGAAATAATAA
>DATHOL010000404.1:0-3558 GCA_035484895.1 Bacteroidia bacterium
ATTGAGCTTATTGGGGGCGAAGCACGCAACTTATGGATGGGTACTTTTCACTCCGTTTTTGCACGGCTTTTAAGGCGTGAAGCTGATAAGTTAGGCTACCCGCAAAACTTTACCATTTACGACACTGATGATTCAAAGGGGTTGATTAAAAGCATTACTAAGGAATTAGGATTAAGTGATTCAACCTATAAAGCATCTTCCCTATTAGGGCGAATCTCCAGCATGAAAAATATGCTTATTTCACCCGAGACTTATGCAAATGATGCGCAGTACCAAAGCGACGATAGGGCAGCAAGAAGGGAGCATTTTTCGCACATATATCTTACATACAATAAAAGGCTATTCAAATCCGGAGCTATGGATTTTGATGACCTATTATTTCAAACCAATATGTTGCTTCGTGACCATGCTGATGTTTTATTTAAATACCAGAATATGTTCCAATATATTTTGGTAGATGAGTACCAGGACACCAATTTTTCGCAGTACATGATATTGCGGCAATTGGCAGCCCGCCACCAAAATATTGCAGTTGTGGGTGATGATGCACAAAGTATTTATGCTTTCCGCGGAGCTAATATTCAGAACATCTTAAACTTTCAAAAGCATTATCCCGATACACAGGTTTTTAAGTTGGAGCAAAACTATCGTTCCACCAAAACACTTGTCCATGCAGCCAATTTGGTTATATCCAAAAATAAAGACCAGCTTCAAAAAACAGTTTGGACTTCTAATGCAGAAGGAGAAAAAATACAACTCATGCGGGCTTTCAGCGATACTGATGAAGGCAAGCAAATTGCACAATCCATCTTTGATTTCAGGGTATCAAAACATGCCATGAACCAGGAGTTTGCAATACTTTACCGTACCAACGCCCAATCGCGCCCGATAGAGGAAGCATTACGAAAACTTAATATTCCGTACCGTATTTATGGCGGCATTTCTTTCTATCAACGTAAAGAAATTAAGGATTTGATGGCCTATTTCCGTTTGGCCATAAACCCTCATGATGAAGAGGCATTGAGGCGTGTAATCAATTATCCTAAACGGGAAATAGGTGATACAACTGTTGATAAAATGATTGTCGCTGCTGCCGATAATGACATCAGTATTTGGCTTGTTTTAGACAATCTTAAAGACTTTAATCTTGGACTTTCACCTCGGGTGACAGAAAAAATTTCAGAGTTTGTTAATATGATAAAGAGTTTCTCAGCAATGGTTCCAAACTATACAGCTTTCCAGTTGGGAGATTATATTTATTATACCGCTGGCATTAAGCGCGAACTGGAACAGGACCGCACACCGGAAGGTTTCAGCCGGATGGAAAACATACAGGAGTTGCTTAACGGTTTGAAAGATTTTTCTGAGAAACCCTTGGACGAAGGTATCATACCAACCATTAGTATGTTTATGGAAGATGTTGCACTGCTTACCAATGAAGACCGCAACAAAGAAGATGAAAAAGATAAAGACCGGGTGCTGCTGATGACTATTCACTCTGCAAAAGGATTGGAATTTAACTATGTATATATCGCAGGTTTGGAAGAAAACCTTTTCCCTTCGCAAATGGCGTTAATGTCGCGTGAAGAGTTGGAAGAAGAAAGAAGGCTTTTCTATGTTGCGGTTACCCGTGCTAAAAAACAAGTGGTGCTTACTTATGCGATTAGCCGTTACCGTTATGGAAGCGCTCAAAGCAATGAGCCAAGCCGTTTTCTGGAAGAAATTCCGGCGGAATGCCTGAACAATCTTTCATACAGGGAAGAAGCAAGCGAGCATGTATATTCCAGAACACCGTCAGCATTCCGGAAGCCTGCTGCTCCGGCTATTGTTCAGCCGCCACCCACCAATATTGTAGGAAAGAGATTGATGAGCATGAACAAAGCTGCTCAAACAAGCCTACCAATGGACAACTCGCACCTCAGCGGGTTAAAAACGGGTATGCGTGTGCAACATGAACGCTTTGGAACAGGTGAAGTACTTAGTGTGGAAGGCTCCTACCCGAATAGCAAAGCCATGGTGATGTTTGCCAATGGAGAAAAAAAACAATTGCTGCTGAAGTTTGCCAAACTAAAAGTTTTAGCATAATGAAATTTTCAAGGCATTTAATTATATTTCCAGTACTTTGTTTCACAATTACGGCATGTCACCACAATTCTTTGGACATTGATGTTTCAAATGTAAACGTGCCACCGGTAAAGATAGAGCGAATGGAGCGTGATGTATTCGCTATGCCCCCGGATAGCGTTAATAGCTATACCAGGAGGATGGTAAAAAAATATGGAGTCTTTTATACCGATTATGTTATTAATTTTCTTAATAATGGCGGCATTATGGATTCTACTTATGCCGCCGGATTAAGAAGGTTTATTGCCGACAAGGATATGCGCGATACATACGATACCTGCGAAAAATTATACCCTGATGTTTCTTTTCTTGAGTCAGGCCTGACGGAAGCTTTCAGGCATTTTCGTTTTTATTTTCCAAGCCAACAGTTACCCAAAGTAGCAACTGTTATGTCCGGCTTTAGTTACGGAATTATTTATTCTGATTCTACCCTTGCCATTTCATTGGAGTGGTACCTCGGGACTAATAATTTACTTTACACCTATGTCCAGGTTCCGCGTTACAAAACGCTGCACATGACCAAAGACTATATGGTGAATGATGCGGTGTATGGCTGGATTGAAAGTATTTTTAAACCCAACGAAGATAAAAATGATTTGCTGGCTGAAATAGTCCATGAGGGAAAAATTATGTATGCCCTGGATGCCATGCTTCCCAAGGTAAATGATACCGTAAAAATTCATTATACTAAAAAGCAATTGGAATGGTGCAAAGACAATGAATTTAATATGTGGGCATATATTATCCGCGAGAAAATGCTTTATTCAACAGACCAGAACAACATTGATAAATTTATGAAGGATGGTCCTTTTACTTCTTATTTCAACCACGACTTAAGCCCTGCGCGAACAGGGTTTTGGCTTGGCTGGCAAATTGTACGTACCTACATGAAAAATAATCCGGAGGTTACAATCAAACAACTGATGGCTGAAAAAAGCGCGGATAAAATTTTTAAAGAATCGGGTTATAAACCCTCGAAATAAATGAATGTCCGGGCAAAGAAAAAATTGGGACAGCATTTTCTGAAAGATAAAGATATTGCACAAGAAATAGCGGAAACACTTGAACATACAACTGAGAAAGCCCTTGAAATTGGCCCCGGAATGGGTAGCCTTACAAAATATTTATTGAAAGAATGGGGTAAGAATTTATGGGTATCAGAAGTAGATACTGAGTCAGTAACCTATTTAAATATGTATTACCCTGAATTGAGACCAAATATAATTCACGGAGATTTTTTACAACTCGATTTACCCGCCTTTTTTGGTAAAGAAAAAATTTCCCTGATTGGTAATTTCCCTTATAATATTTCATCGCAAATACTTTTTAAAGCCCTCGATAATAAAGATATGATAGTACAGGTTGTTGGCATGTTCCAAAAGGAAGTAGCCAAACGGATTTGTTCGCCGGCATGCAACCGCGATTATGGAATAT
>DATHOL010000405.1:0-9906 GCA_035484895.1 Bacteroidia bacterium
GGTAATAGAACCGCTGGCAGAATCTCCTTCGGTAATAAACAGGGTTGTTTCCAGCCTGCGTTCATCATTTCCATTGTAATGTGACTTGCAATCGCGGAGTTTCTTGTTATGGAGGCTGGCCCTTTTAGCTCGTTCACGGGCGAGTTTCTCGATACCCGACATAGCTTTACGCTCTTCCTCCGATTGTACAATCTTCCGGAGCAATTCTTCAGCTACCGCCTGATTTTTATGGAGGAAGTTGTCAAGTTCGGTCTTGATAAAATCACCAATGAAAGTCCGCACCGAAGGCCCTTCAGGGCCCATTTCCTGTGAACCGAGTTTGGTCTTGGTCTGTGATTCAAAAATAGGTTCCTGAACCTTTATGCTGATAGCAGCCACAATAGACTTGCGTATATCTGCCGCATCGAAATTCTTTTTGTAAAACTCACGTAAGGTCTTTACAACTGCCTCGCGGAAAGCAAGCAGGTGAGTACCCCCTTGTGTGGTATGCTGCCCGTTTACGAAAGAGTAATATTCCTCGCTGTATTGTTGCATACTATGGGTCATAGCCAACTCAATATCCGTTCCACGAATGTGAATGATAGGGTAGAGGATAGGGCCATTAATATTACGTTCGAGCAGGTCATGCAAGCCTTTTTCCGATTCTATCTTTTTGCCGTTAAACTTGATTCGCAAACCTGCATTCAGATAAGCATAGTTCCATAACATGCGCTCCACATGCTCGGTAAGGTAATGGAAGTTGTGAAAGATGCCATCATCGGCATGGAAGGTAATAAGGGTTCCATCGCTTTCGTCAGAGTTAACAATAGCATGGTCCTTTAAAATTTCCCCTTTATTAAATTCAATAACCTTGGTCTTTCCTTCCCTTACAGATTGAACCTTGAAATAGGAAGAAAGTGCATTAACAGCCTTTGTTCCCACACCGTTCAAGCCTACGGATTTCTTAAATACCTCTGAATCGTATTTAGCTCCGGTATTGATTTTTGCAACACAATCTAGCACTTTTCCGAGTGGAATACCGCGCCCATAGTCACGAATTGTAACGGTTTTTTCCTTTATTTGTATTTCAATTGTTTTGCCAAAACCCATGGTAAACTCATCTATGGAGTTATCAATTGCCTCTTTAAGCAATACATAAATGCCATCATCAATAGAGGTGCCGTCTCCCAATTTGCCGATATACATCCCCGGGCGGAAACGGATGTGGTCTTTCCAATCCAGTGAGCGGATACTGTCTTCGTTATATTTTGCTGTAGCCATAATTTCTAAAGAGTTTTATTTTTTGCGAAGGTAATTCCTTTGATAATCTCGTAATACAAATCTATATAAAAGGGGAATTTTTCTGGGGATGATTTACACATAATATTGTAAATAGTATTATTATGTTTTATAAATATGTTAACTATTGCAGATTGAACTCCACTATCTTGGCCAATGTAGTGCATAAATGATGCTTCGCAGCCATCTATTGTCGTGTCTGTGACAGGAACCTCTTTTAAAATTGAGCCAGATTGCTCGAAGTCATTTCGTAAGATGACCAATATGTCATGAACGCTTGTTTTAGAATTATCTGTGTGCCAGATTACGATAATCATTGGCCGAGCAGTATCACCTTTTTTTGCTTCTTTATAGGAAAAATTATATTTAGATGTATCTACTCCTTCTCCTATTTTTGCAGCTAAAATATTAATAACTCGCGGATGGTTTTTGTAATTTACTTTCTGGTTATATAGGACCGCCCATTTTGAAGGAACTGAAATGTGCATGCCTGAATCTTCTGTGGAAATTCTGGTAAGTTTAAAATCTGTTGAGTCTCCATAAATGTAATGTATACCACATGTAGTGTCGCAAACCGCTATGTTTGAAAGAACATCTGTAACAGAATCATATAACCGAAATATTCCCAATCTGAAATTACCTCTTATTTTTAAAGCCCCGTTAGAGTAGAAATCCATTAATGGCCCTGTTTTGTATCCTTCAATAAAGTAGCTAATTTCCATTAATTTTCCGTTATCATAAAAGAGTTTCATAGTATCTACCTGCTTGTCATTTTTGAATATCATTTCAGCTAATAAATGCCCATCCTCGTAGTATTCTTTTGCCAATCCGTCTTTCTTACCATCAACATAGTTCACCTCTGATTTTAATTGACCATTTATGTGATACTCTTTATCAACCCCGACAATTTTTTTATCTTTTACATAGAATACATGCCATAATTGTCCGGTGGAGTAATTATCAGTTGTTAATGTCCCCTCATGACATCCAATAATAAATCCAAGCGTTATAAGAAGTACTATTTTATGAATATATGGTTTCATTTTTCAAGCTACAAACTCGCGCAAAACTACGTTAAACAGAGTTTTGGTCGCTGTTTGTGGCGCTAATCTTATTAACAGGTGTTGAAAGGTCGGAGCCCGACTGGCAATCGCTCATATCTTATCTCTATTTTCCCTACCTTTGCCCTCTTAAAAAATTGAAGGTGGAAAAATTATATTCATCTAAAGCCCCTGAACCGGTTGGTTCATATCCTCATGCCCGAAAAGTAGGCAACCTGCTGTTCCTTTCAGGTATTGGTCCGCGTGAAAGAGGGACTAAGGTTATTCCGGGTGTAACGTTAGATGAAAAAGGCAATATCACTTCCTACGATATAGAAGCCCAATGCCATTCGGTATTCAATAATATTAAAACCGTATTAGAAGAAGCAGGCTCCAGTTGGGATAAAATGGTGGATGTAACCGTTTTCCTAACTAATATGAAAGCCGATTTCCCGACCTATAACCGTATTTACGCTGAATATTTTAAAGAGAACCAACCTTGCCGTACTACGGTTGAAATAAGTTCTTTACCAACCCCTATAGCGATTGAGCTCAAAGTAATCGCAACTATCTAATCGTCTTTCATCTTTATGTCAAAGTTCCCGCAATACGAAAACTTAAACCTGAGTGAAATAGGTAAAGAAGTCCTTGAAAAATGGGCGAAGGAAAACACGTTTGAAAAGAGTGTGTCACTTCGTGAAGGTGCCAAAACTTTTACCTTTTACGAAGGTCCGCCATCAGCCAATGGTATGCCCGGCATACACCACGTAATGGCCAGAACCATAAAGGATATTTTTTGCCGCTACCATACTATGAAAGGCTTTAAAGTGGAGCGTAAAGGCGGTTGGGATACGCATGGACTGCCAATAGAGTTGAGCGTTGAAAAGTCTTTAGGAATTACAAAGGAAGATATTGGTAAGAAGATAACTGTTGAAGAATATAACGCCGCTTGCAGGCAAGAGGTGATGAAGTACAAAGACAAGTGGGAAGAGGTTACTACCAAAATGGGTTATTGGGTGGATATGAATGACCCGTATATCACCTTTGATAACAATTACATTGAAAGTGTTTGGTATCTCTTGGGCGAACTCTATAAAAAGAAAATGCTTTATAAGGGCTATACAATTCAGCCATACTCTTGGGCTGCGGGTACAGGCCTTAGTTCACACGAATTGAACCAACCCGGTTGTTATAAGAACATTAAAGATACATCCATAACAGCCCAGTTCAAGGTTATTAAGGATAGTAAGTCTGAGTTTTTGTTCAACGATAATAAAGATGTTTACTTTTTAGCTTGGACTACCACACCATGGACTTTGCCCTCCAACTGCGCTTTAGCGGTCGGCAAGGATATTAAATATGCTTTAGTAAATACCTATCAGCCTTATATGGGAAACCCAATAAAGGTGATACTTGCGTTGGATTTAGTGCATAAATATTTCCATGAAAAAGCGGCAGATATTGCCATGGAGGACTACAAACATGGCGATAGATATGTACCTTACAAAATTGAAAAGACCTTTACAGGCAAGGAATTGGAAGGAATCAAGTATGAGCAATTAATGCCTTATGTAAAACCTGAAGGCAAAGCTTTTGAGGTTATAATAGGTGATTTTGTAACTACGGATGATGGTGCAGGTATAGTGCATACCGCTTCGTTATTTGGAGCGGATGACTTCCGTGTTTGTAATCAAAATGGCATTTCAGCTATTTATGTAAAAGATGCCGACGGAAATAATGTTCCGTTAGTAAATAAACAAGGTAAGTTTGTAAAAGAAGTAACCGACTTTGCCGGAATGCATGTAAAGACCAAAGAAGATCAGGAGCACCCTGAAAAGTCTACTGACTTGGCTATTGCATTACTGTTAAAGAGAGAAGGCAAAGCCTTTAAAATAGAAAAGATAGAACACAGCTATCCACATTGCTGGAGAACCGACCAGCCGGTAATCTACTATCCACTTGATTCGTGGTTTGTTAAGACCACCGCGATGAAAGACAGGATGATTGCCTTAAATAAAACTATTAACTGGAAGCCTGAATCAACCGGCACAGGCCGTTTTGGAAATTGGCTGGAAAATATGGTAGACTGGAACCTTTCCCGTTCACGCTTTTGGGGAATACCATTGCCAATATGGAGAACGGAAGATGGTAAAGAAGAAATCTGTATTGGTAATTACCAGGATTTAGATGAAGAGATTAAGAAATCTCTTGCTACTGGCATTATGACCGAAGAGGATTTGAAGAAAAGCAAGTGGAATACTACCGAAAGAGATATTCATAAACCATATTGCGATAATATATTTCTGGTTTCACCAAGTGGCAAAAAAATGACCCGTGAGTCCGACCTGATTGATGTATGGTTCGATTCAGGCTCAATGCCTTATGCCCAATGGCACTATCCCTTTGAAAACCAGGAAAAATTCAAAGAAAACTTCCCTGCTGACTTTATAGCCGAAGGCGTAGATCAGACCCGTGGATGGTTCTTTACCCTACATGCTATTGCAAGTATGTTGTTTGATTCAGTAGCATTTAAGAATGTTGTTTCGAATGGGTTGGTATTGGACAAGCATGGCAATAAAATGTCAAAACGGCTTGGTAATGCCGTTGACCCATTCAAGATTATTGAGCAATATGGTGCCGATGCGACCCGCTGGTATATGATTAGCAATGCTCAGCCATGGGATAACCTAAAATTCGATGAAGAAGGTATAACTGAGGTTCAGCGTAAACTATTCAGGGCGTTGTATAATACCTATGCCTTTTATGCCCTTTATGCCAATATTGACGGTTTTAACTATTCTGAAAAGGAAATACCTGTAGACCAACGCCCCGAATTGGACCAATGGATACTTTCGGTTCTCAATTCCCTTATCAAAAGGGTAGATGAATTTTATGCTACTTATGAGCCGATGCGGGCGGCAAGAGATATTGAAGCTTTTGTGACAGACCAGTTGAGTAACTGGTACGTGCGTTTATCTCGCCGTCGTTTTTGGAAAGGGGAGTATAGTGATGATAAAATTGCAGCCTTCCAAACCCTATATACATGCCTGGAAACTATTGCCAAATTAATAGCCCCGATTGCCCCTTTCTTTTCGGAGAAATTATTCACCGATTTAAACGGTGTTTCCGGAAAGGAGAAAGTGCAAAGTATCCACCATTCTTTGTTCCCTGTTTCTGATGTTAAAAGCATCAATCCAACCTTAGAGGAAAGAATGGATTTGGCTCAGCGAATTTCATCTTTAACTCTTGCTTTACGTAAGAAGGTTAATATCCGTGTTCGCCAGCCACTTAATAAAATATTAATTCCCATATTGGATGAAAGTTTAAGACATCAGATAGATTCGATAAAAAGCCTCATTTTAGCCGAAGTAAACGTAAAGGAATTGCACTATGTGCATGATACAGACGGAATGCTTAATAAAAAGATAAAAGCGAACTTCAAGGAACTGGGTAAAAAACTAGGTCCTTTAATGAAAGAAGCAGCCGCCTCTATAGCAAGCTTTGGAATGGAAGAAATTAAGCACCTTGAAACGACCGGGAAATATGGCATGAACCTTTCCGGCAGGGAAGTGGAAATTTTATTGACAGATGTTGAAATTACCTCGGAAGATATGCCGGGATGGCACCTTATGTCTGACGGGAAAATAACGGTAGCTTTAGATACTATGGTAACTAAGGAGCTTGAAGAAGAGGGGATTGCACGAGAACTCATTAACCGCATTCAGAACCTGAGAAAAGAGAAAAACTACGAAGTAACGGATAAGATTACCCTTCAAATAAAGCGGAATAAAGCCCTCGAAAGCGCTGTTGAGAATAATTTTGCCTATATTTGCAGCGAAATTTTAGCGACCTCCTTCGAAATGGTTGATAATCTTGATGAAGGACAAGCTGTAGTGGTAGAAGTGGCTGACAATTTAAGCGCTTCTATTTTTATTAACAAGTCTAATTAAGGTCAAATGAAAAAGAAACCTGCAAAAAAGACCAATAAGGTAAAAGTAACTGCTTCGAAGAAGACTGCCCCTAAGAAGGTTGTTAAAAAGAGCAAACCTGTTGCCAAGAAGAGTACCTCTGTGAAAAAGAAGGTAGAAAAAAAAGTTATAAAGTCAAAACAAAAGCCAGCCCCTAAAAAAGTAATGAAGAAACCGGAGCCTAAGAAAGCCAAAATAGAATTGAAAAAGAAGCCTGTAGTTATTGCTAAAAAAGAAGTGAAAGCTGTGAAACCCGTTCCTAAGGTTGAAGTGAAAACTAAATCTGCGCCTGTTACTTCAAATCCTGAACCTAAAAAGGTAGTTGTTGCGGAAAAACCGGTTAAAGCGGCAGTATCGGACGAAAAGCAGCATTATTCCGAAAAGGAATTGGGTGAATTTAAAACACTTATTGTAAATAAATTGGATCAGGCCAAGAAAGACTTCGAATTACTGAAGAATACCCTTTGCCACACAGATGATCATGGTACCGATGACACTTCCCCAACCTTCAAAGCATTGGAAGATGGTTCCGACGTTTTAACCCGTGAAGAAACCGCACAACTTGCGCTTCGCCAGGAAAAATTTATACAGAACCTTCAAAATGCACTCATCCGTATTCAAAATAAAACATACGGTATTTGCAGGGTTACGGGCAAGCTAATCCCGAAAGAAAGGCTCAGAAGAGTTCCTCACGCCACTTTGAGTATTGATGCTAAAAAGGAACAACAGTTCAATCAGTAAGAATTGTAAATACTGAATGAATTTCATTAACAATTTGCAATTCACAATTTACAGTTAATGAAAAGGCCTTTGCTCATCATATTTTTAGTGCTGGTTTTAGACCAGGCGCTAAAGATTTATATTAAAACTCATTTTATATTGGGAGACCCTGTTCAGGGGGAATATAAAATAGCTAATTGGTTCATCATTCATTTTACTGAAAATAATGGAATGGCATTCGGAATGCAGTTTTCCGACAGTAAGAGCGGAAAACTGTTTTTAAGCATTTTTCGTATTGCTGCGGTATCGTTTATTGGCTACTACTTATGGAGGCTTGTAAAACGTAATGCGCACAAGGGCTTAATAGCAAGTTTTGCACTTATTTTTGCCGGTGCTCTGGGTAATATTATTGACAGTACCTTTTACGGGCTTCTTTTTAGCGACAGCAATACAGCCAGCTATGCACATGAAGCCGCTAAATTCCTTCCTAAGGGTGGGGGATATGCCGGCTTGCTTCAGGGAAAGGTTGTTGATATGTTATATTTTCCTTTAATGGAAGGCCACTTTCCATCGTGGATGCCATTTTGGGGTAATGAAGAATTCTTGTTCTTCAGGCCTGTATTTAACATATCTGATTCGGCTATTACGGTAGGTGTTATAATAATCCTTCTTTTTCAAAAGAAGTTTTATCCCAAAACCGACATTGCTTAGCCTAAAATAGAAAATTAATAAGTTTATTTAGCTCTCTTTTCATGCTCCTTTGCCCAAGCGGCATCGGCTGCATTTAATGCTTTCATTTGCTCAGGGGTGAGAACTTTAACTAGCTTTTGGTTGAAATCGTAGCTATTCTTTTTTTGCGCTTCTTTCAATCCGGCAGGGTTGCTTTTATTGGCCTTTTCATTCGTTGCTTTTGTTGCTTCATAGTCATTAAGCAACGACTGTACCTTTGTGGTTTGGTCGGGTGTTAGATTGCAGGTCTTTTTTATAGATTCAAGGCGACTTGATGTGGCACTGGCCTGGTGTGCTTCCTGGGGAACAGATGCCTGAACTGAAACAATAGAGATTCCACTCAGGAATAGGCCAAGAGTTAGTATGATTTTTTTCATTTAGAATGGTTTTTGAATTGAAAACAAAATTAAGAATATATCAGCAAATGTTCAGTGCCGATGTTGCTTTTTTGTTAAATAAACCGTAAGCCAAGAGATTAATTAAAAGCAAGTTAAGCCTTCTTACTCCTGTTCTCCTCCATTGTCTCCTCCGCCTTTTCCATCCTGCTTATTCATTTTAGCTTGATTGCGGGCAGATTTAAGTTTTTCAAACTGGTCAGGAGTCAATATCTTCCGTAAGCTATCAACATAGTTTGTTCTGTTTGTGGAGTCAGCTTTTCTTAAAGCTGATTGGTCATTGGCATATTTATCCTTATTCTCTATTTTAGTTTTAATGAAATTCTCAACAATTGGTTGGAGTTTAGCAGACTGGTCGGGCGTAAGCTGGCAAATAGTGTTCATTTTACTTACTGCTTTTGATGCCCGTGTTTCTTCTTTTTTTTCTGTGCTGGCACCCGAATTACAGCCAATTCCGATAAGTATAATCCCTAAAAATAAAGCAAGTTTTTTCATAATGTTGTTTAAAATAAAGTTCTAGTTATCTCTTTTAGAAAGCAGTAAATAAGTTGCAAAGATAAATATACAGGAATACATAACTGCAAAAATAAAGTGAATGCCCAATGGAGAGTCCCCACCGGAGAATCCAATCAACTTAAATGCCGGATTGCTTATGAGTTTTGAGATGGTGTGAAAGGGCAGATAATCGGATATGGAATCAGGCAGTGCCCAGCCAATCAAAGGCTCCACTATTTTGCTGTAAAGAAGAAAGAAAATAATTCCCATGCCCGCTTTTTTAAAGAGTGTTCCCATAAATAATGCAAAACAGAGGTAGGCTAAAGATTGTACAAAATAGGCTAATACGAAGCTGCTTTCACTAAAAATTAAAGAAGGGTTGTCAGATGATGAGGCAAAAAGTCCATATACTAAGCCCAGAACAAATATAAAAGCGGTGGAACAAAGTGAAATGAAGATTAAAAGTAAAACTTTGGCTAAAAGAAATTCATTAACGCTCCAACCGTCTATTATATTCTGCCTGACTGTCCGAAAGGTGAATTCATTTGTTATAAGCACAACCACAAGCACGCCGAGCAGTAAATTGAACCATCCTGCAAGATAGGTGAGCGTATGCCAGATATCGGGGAACGTGTAATAAGATTTTAAACTCAGTGACAGCAATGGTCCGGGCAATTTTATAGCCGGGATACTACAAAACACTGCCAATACCAGTAAGGAGTATAAAATGATAAACACCAAAAAGGTGGGGTAGGATAGAACCTTCTTCAGTTCTGTGTTTAGAAGCCGCATCATTTTTCGTTTCGTGTTAATTCCAGAAACTGAGTTTCTAAGGTTTTTTTGCGAAGTAATAAGTGGGAAACGGAAATATTTTGTTTGAAAAAATATTCGTTCAATTGCGAAGTTGGTATAGGTTCTGAGAAAATCAATTCTAACTTTCCCGCACTGTTTTTTGTAACTGATTTTATAGAAGGATGTGATTTGGCAACTAATTCCAATCTTTCCATATCGTTGGCACTTAGCTCTACTATATCATTATTCCCCAAAATATCAGATACCTTACCCGTAGTTATTATTTTGCCTTTAAGCAGCACAGCAACATGGGTGCAGACTTTTTCAACTTCATCCAATAAATGGCTGGCAAGAATAATGGTTTTGCCCTGTTTAGAAATAGAAATTATGAGTTCGCGTATTTCGGCTATGCCCTGAGGGTCTAAGCCATTGGTGGGTTCATCAAGCACAAGTACCTCCGGGTTGGCAAGAAGCGCCGAGGCTATTGAA
>DATHOL010000406.1:0-11408 GCA_035484895.1 Bacteroidia bacterium
TCTTTGCTTACAACGCTTAGCCTGGTATGGGGTGTATATGGCTTCTACTACGACAAATATGAAAGTACCGATGTTACTATCCTGGATATTCAGAATATTCTTTTGCAGGAAGGACATGTTAAAAAAGGTGATTTCGTAATCAATATTGCCAGTACCCCTATTAAGGAGCGTGGCCGTGCCAATATGATTAAGCTTAGCGTGATTGTGTAGTTTTTTCCATGTTATGTAATGTATACCAAACCTAAATTACTTTCCGATCCCGACAAATATTTTGAAAAGGAAAGAGCCTATATACATATACGTAAGAAAGAAGGGCGAGTATACAGCAATGAAACCGTAAAACATCTTCCCAACTTTCCGGGAAACCTGCAGTTGCATTCCGAATGGAAGGTTCGCAAGAAAAGCAGTAACAAACTGATTCGTTATCTGACTTTAAAAAAACAACCGCTTCAAATTTTAGAAGTTGGTTGCGGAAACGGTTGGTTAAGCAATTCCTTATCTCAAATTTCAGGCTCTGAGGTTATGGGCGTAGACTTAAACATAATTGAACTCGGGCAAGCAGCAGAGTCTTTTTCCGGGAAGTCAAATTTAAAATTTGCTTATTACGATATATTCGACCCTTTTCCTTTCGAAATAAAATTCGATGTTATTGTTATTGCGGCAGCAATTCAATATTTCCCCGACCCTCAAAAATTAATTGGCAGGTTATTGGAATTACTCCATGCCGATGGAGAAATTCACATAATTGACAGCCCCATATATACTTCGGAAAGTGAAGCCCTCGAAGCAAAAAAACGCAGTAAAGATTATTTTCTGAAACAAGGAGTACCGGAAATGAGCCAATATTATTTTCATCACAGCAATGCATTTTTAAAGAACTATTCATTCCGACAAATAAAACCTTCATTACTCGAAAAAGCACTCCGGAAAAGCCAATTCCCATGGTTAATAATTGGAAATGAATGAATATGTTGAATACCCTCCTGAATTGTGAACTACCTACATTTTGTAGCCCTGTTGCTTGGTTCCTTTTCATAGTTTTGTAATATGCAAGAGGGTATTGTATTAAAATCATTAGGGGCTGTATATAATGTGCTTACCAAAACCGGTGAAACGGTTAGCTGTACGCTGAAAGGCAATTTACGCATGAAAAGCATAACCACTACCAACCCTGCTGTAGTGGGCGATACCGTTACAATTGATGAAACTGCGCCCAACGAATATGTAATTACAGAAGTTGCTACCCGCAAAAATTATATTATCCGCCGTTCCAAAAAACTTTCGAAACAGTTCCAGATAATTGCTTCTAACATTGACAGAGTATTTATTTTGGTAACTATCACGCATCCTAAAACACAAAATTCTTTTATAGACAGGATTCTGACTACCGCAGAAGCGTACCAGATAGATGCCCATCTGATTTTTAATAAAACAGATCTCTATAATGATAAGAACAAAGCAGATGCGGAGGAACGATTAGAGACATACACTAATATCGGCTATCCATGTCACTCCGTTTCTTTGCTCGATGATAAAAATGCAGGAGTGCCAGATGATAAACATGTAAGGGCTCAAAATTTTGAGCCTCTACTAAAAAAACTATTTGCTAATAAGGTTTCTCTTTTATGCGGGATGTCGGGCACCGGAAAATCTACGCTAATTAATCACCTGGTTCCCGGTATAAACCGGAAGACAGGGATTATTTCAAAAGCCCATAAAAAAGGTACGCACATGACTACCTTTTCCGAAATGATTCCTTTGCCCGGGGGAGGCTTCATCATTGATACTCCCGGCATACAGGAGTTTGGTTTGGCAGATATCAATAAGTATGAACTCTCCCAATATTTCAGAGAGATGAATTTGTACCGCAACAAATGCAAATTCAACTCCTGTATGCACACCAATGAACCCGGATGTGCAGTGATGCAAGCAGTGAATGAAGGCAAGATTGCCGTCTCGCGCTATGAAAGTTATTTGAGTATGCTCTTTAATGAAGGCGAGGAGGAGGTGCGTTATGACTGATGAAACTATTAGTGAAACCAAGCAGCCTAAAGGATATTTTGACGGCCGGGGCGCACAGGTAAATCCTGCCAATAAGTTTTTGAAAACATCCTATGTGCAGGAACATTGGGAAGGGATTGATGAAGATTCCCTGATGGAAAACAAGCGTACGCAATACATAGAAGTATTTCCTAAAACAATAGTTAATAAAGTGGATAGCCCCGATGTGGGCAGCGGATATTCCATGAATCCTTACCAGGGATGTGAGCATGGCTGCCTTTATTGTTATGCCCGAAATTCCCATGAATACTGGGGATATAGCGCAGGTATGGAGTTTGAGCAAAAAATATTAATCAAGAAAAATGCCCCGCAACTGCTGGAGGAACTTTTTCAGAAACCAAAATGGGAACCGGAACCTATTATGTTTTCAGGTAATACAGATTGTTACCAGCCCATCGAACGGAAAATGGAAATCACCCGCAAAATGCTGGAGGTATGCCTCAAATACCGCCATCCGGTAAGTATGATTACCAAGAATGCACTGATACTACGTGATTTGGATATACTTACCGAAATGGCAAAGCTGCGATTGGTGCATGTAATGGTTACTATTACATCAGTGGATGAAGACCTGCGTATGAAATTAGAGCCGCGCACCGTTACCTATAAAAACAGACTGAAAGTATTGAACCAGCTTTCCTCGCATGGCATACCATGCGGTGTAATGGTAGCCCCGATAATTCCACATATAAACAGCTATCATATTCCGGCCGTTATTGAAGCCGCGGCAAAAAACGGGGCAACCCATGCGGGTTATACTATTGTACGGTTAAATGGACAGATAGGAGTAATTTTTAAAGACTGGCTGCAGAAAAATTTTCCTGACAGGGCTGAAAAAGTATGGCACCACATTCAGGAATGCCACGGCGGACAGGTGAATGATTCCCGCTATGGTAAGAGAATGCGGGGTGAGGGACCAATAGCAGAATCTATCCGGCAACTATTTAAATTATCGGTAAAGAGATGCATGGGCGACCCGCCTAAATTTTCTTACGACCTAAGTATTTTCAAACGGAAAGGAGACGAACAGTTATCTTTGTTCTAATGAGAGTAGTCATCCAACGGGTTTCTTCTGCAAGCGTATCCGTCGATAAAAAAGTAATCGGCGCTTGTAATAATGGCCTGCTTATCCTTGCCGGTATTGAAGATTTGGATACCGAAGAAGATGCAGCGTGGCTCAGTGCAAAGATTGTGAACCTCCGTATCTTCAATGATGCAGAAGGTAAAATGAATCTCGCCTTAAAAGATATAAACGGTGAAATACTCGTGGTTAGCCAGTTTACATTACATGCCAGCACTAAAAAAGGGAACCGTCCCTCTTACATACTTGCAGCCCGCCCTGAGAAAGCATTACCGCTTTTTAATACATTTGTCGAGATGCTAAAAAAGGAATCAGGCAGACCGGTTGCAACGGGCGAATTTGGCGCACATATGGAAGTGAGCCTTGTGAATGAAGGGCCTGTAACAATTATAATTGATACAAAAAATAAAGAATGAAAATAAAAGATAATATTGATGGAGTGGTGAGGTTAGATTTCTCAGAATTAGATTATGTAAATCCCCAACAACCAAGCCAATTTTTGAAAGCAATTCTATCAATTAATGTGGATGATTTTAAAGTTAAAACAATGATTTCTGCGGAAATTTCTGATTTTGAGGAAATCTTGACTGGATTTAAGATATTACACAAAACCTTGACCCAGACATTCTATTTCCAACACAACGACCAAAGAGTAGTAATAAAATTCGCACCTGACAAAACTGGTCATATTTGTGTTTCAGGAACGGTTAAAAGTGTGGACTATAAGACTTCTTTGGTTTTTGAGTTTTACACGGATCAGACTTTTTTGCCAGAGATTATTGAAAAGTTGGAAAAAGAAATAGATAAAGTAAAAATCGGTATCTAGTAAACCTTGAAATTTTAACAAATGAAAAATATGACCATCACCGAAGCCCAAAAATTTGTTGATAACTGGATAAACAAACATGGAGTGCGTTATTTCAATGTGCTTACCAATATGGCTATGCTAACAGAAGAAGTAGGCGAAGTGGCCCGTGTAATAGCCAGAACTCATGGTGAACAATCCTTTAAGAAATCGGATAAAGGAAAAGATTTAGGAGAAGAATTGGCGGATGTGCTCTTTGTATTAATCTGTATTGCCAACCAAACAGGCATTGATTTGGAAAAAGCGTTTCTGAAAAATATTGAGAAGAAAGATAAAAGGGATAAGTTAAGACATAAAAGAAATCCGAAGTTGAAATAGAGACCTCACCCTACCCTCTCCTGCAAGGAGAGGGTATATGGATTACTCGAACGAAGTAGTAATAGTAAGTTTAACTGCTAAATTATCTTTCGGCGTGCTTAATGAATAGGGACCATAGCGGTAATAACCCCCTACTCCGATATGGAAAATGCTTGACCTTACCAGGTTATTTATTTCCATTCCCGATTCGTAATAACCTTTGGTCATTGTTTTATAGCTTATGCCGAATTGGCTTTGCGGGTTATCCAACATTCCCCAACCGGCATGAGAAACCAGTTTCAATTCAGGCCGGAAATGCTTGTGGCGGAATAAAAACGATTGGAAGCTATGAGAATAAAATAAGTTAACATAACGACTCGACAGAAACTCATTTATACGCATCGTTTCAAAAGAATTATCGACTGCCAACGGAAAATTCTGGAGAGATAACTGCTCATAAGAACCTTTACCATTGAACAAAAGCGTGTATGGTACATTGCCTTGTACATAACCTGCCAGAACCGCAATTGAAGAATACCCCGCTTGCGGAATATGGAAACCTTTGCTGATTTTTAAATCATATTTTGTGTAAGCATATTCTCCATTTAATAAACTATTTAACCCTTGCGTAATATTTCCCCAAACGATTGGATATTTTGTTCCTAATGAAATCATACCTAATGGGCTTTTCAGGAAATTCTCTTTATATGCAAAACGGAATCCCACACCCGCTTCAGTAAACCAATATTGATTGCTAAGTGCAGTAATATTATCATTGCTAACGCCAAATTCATAAGTATTGGTAACGGTTCTCAACTGTTCATCGCCAAAAATATTGAATTGGAAATAACGCAATGCATCAAAAGAAAATGCTACCGTTTCTTTCTGCATTTTGTCCATATTATTTATAAAATAAGTATAATAATTTTCAGTAGAGAGCAGGCTTTGGTCGTTGTAAAAACTCACCGTTCCTGCACCTATTACATCCTGCTGATAAGCAAAATCAAGCTTTACATGGTTATATGGATTGAAAACAATTGCAGCATCGCCTCCATATTTAAACGCCTTGTCACCTGTGCCATATGCGCCATAACCACCTACTACAAAAATCTTGGAAAGCGCATCATTCGTATGCAAACCCATTCCCAACCTGAATTTTTCGTAGCCATTATAATTCAGTATTTTGTTCAGGTCCATATTAATCTTGCCCATCTTCAACTCGCCGGTAGATAAACTTTCAAACCATTTCAGCTTCCGGTCAAAGTGGTTTGCTTTCCCTATACTGTCAATAACTTTATAGGTTCTCTTTTCCTTTTTCGATAAGGTATCTATCCTGTATTTGTTCCAGAAATCTTCCGATTTATCAGAGGCATCATTATCCACTTCTACTTCCACCCGGCCGAATTCCCGCCTGCGTAGAATTGTGTCCAGTACTACATTTTTAATATAGCTGCGCGAAACTACTTTCAGCTTATTATGTTCATCATCGGGATTTACGGGACCTTTATTAGTTCCAAACATAATGGCAGAATCTGTTAGCATCGAATTATTATAATACCAATCAGTATTCAACTGTATAGGGAACCACTGCTTGTTATTTACATACTCATACTTCTGCTGAATATGTATGCTCACGCTTTGGTCTTCGCGAATGGGTTGGGCAATTACATTTTGAAATGCATAGCCATTAGTGTTTATATAAACAACACCCTTCATGGCGTTGAAATTTTTCCCCGATTTCGGATTGAAGGAAATAACAAATACCGTGTCTTTCCCTGTATATAAAGTATCTTCAATGATAAAGTAATAGCGCTTTATTCCACCATCGGATACCGGATTTAAATAATCGTTATCGAAAATATTGATGTTGTCGGGATAAAAAGAAAACGATTGTAATTGCTGCGCTACCATAGCAAATGGAGAATCTTTTAACCCCGAAGTACGTGATGCAATTACTTTTTCGTAATTATTATCGGGGTAAAGGTATTTGCGCTGGCTTACAGATTCCATTAAAAAAAGATATTGCCTCTTCAGCAATCTTTTTACTGAATGATGGTGCCTGTGAGCGGTGTCATTATGCGGGCGAGGAGGAATAATTGTATCTAATGAATTAGCGGTATCATTCGCGCCTTTCATATCGGCTGTACAATAGAGTTTATTGTAAGAATCGTAGGTAAATGAGTGTACTTTCTCAGGATTGTTTTTGTTTTTATTGTCAATGGCTGCACGGATAATACGCAATGCCGGATTTATGCCCGGAAGTATTTTCACCTCCTGTAAGCGCAAACTTATTTCCTGTAATTTTATTACCAATCCCTTTACATCGCCCGGGAGGTTTTTTATTGGAATAACGGTATCGCGATAACCGACATAGGAGAATGAAAGCGAAGTAATTTGAAAAGGCGCTGAAATTTTAAAACTACCGTCAATATCCGCAGTTGTTCCCAATTGCGGATGCCCGGTAACAATCATATTGACAAAGGGCAATACCGCTCCCGTATTTTTATCTATTACCTTGCCCTCTACCTGATATTGCTGTGAATAACAATAAATAAAAGAATGCAGTGCAATAAATAACAGGATTATCTTTTTTGTGTTCATAGGTTTTCCAACCTTTCAAAAGTAACAAAGGATTGGATAAATACAAAAAAAACTCCCCGACTAATATAGCCGGGGAGTTTTTATACATGTAGTTTTAAAAACTATTTCTTACCGGATGCAGCTTTCTTTTGCATTTCGGCTTTCATTTCCTTTTCTGCGGCAGTCCATTTGGTTTGTTGGTCAGCATTCAGCACTGTAGCAAGTTTAGTATTCATGGTTTTCATGCTGGCTTGGTTTGCTGCTTGCATTTTATCCTTGTCCGAACCTAATTTCTGCTTGTTTTCCATTCTTGCAGAAACAAATTCAGTAACAATAGGCTTTACCTTTTCAGTTTGTTCCGGTGTAAGGGTACAGGCAGACTTCATTTTAGTGATCATTTTTTCCACTTGTTGATCCTTGGTTGGCATGCCAGACTTTGCTGTAGCAGTGGATGAAGGCATTGCTTGCTGTGCTTGAACGCCCATTAAGCCGACAACACAGATTCCGATAGTTAAAATTGCTTTTTTCATGGTTAATGTTTTATTGATTACTGTTTTTTAAAATTTCTGATGACAAAGGTAAAAAAAATACTTTACCCCAATTATTCTTTAACAAATTTTGAAATCCGGGTGATATCTCCAGACACACTCTTTATAAAATACATTCCGGAAGGCAGGGCTGTTTCATCTATTGGGATAACTAACTCATTGTCTATTTTTGTGTTAGCTTCCGAAATTACCCGTCCTGTAACATCCGCAATGCTGATTAAGGCGGAATTCCCTATATCACCGTTATTAACCTTTACATAAATATTATTTTACGTTGGATTCAAATATGCCTGATAACCAATTGAAAAATTAACTGCATTTACTCCTGTACAAACACTTACAGAAACATCATAACTGGCTGTATCGCTGCAACCATGTCCATCGGTATAGGTATATAAAATAACCTTAGAGCCGATAGCGCTTGGGATAAACATACCCGGCTTTCATTATTAACAACATTGGCAATTTATCTATGAAGAACCTAAATGCTTTGCATCCCCAGTAGAATTACCGGGTTTTCCATCAATTGCTTAAAGGTTTGCAAAAAGGCTGAGCCTGTTGCTCCATCTACTGCACGGTGGTCGCAGGACATAGTTACTTTCATAATGTGCCCGGGCACTACTTTGCCATCCTTAACCACAGGTGTTTCAGCAATACCACCAATCGCTAATATACAAGCATCCGGTGGATTTATAATGGCCGTGAATGCTTCAATACCAAACATACCTAAGTTAGATATTGTAAATGTATTTCCTTCCCAATCGGCGGGTTGCAGTTTTTTAGTTTTAGCTTTTTGTGCAAAATCTTTCGCCTCAACAGATATTTGAGAAAGTGTTTTTGAATCGGCAAAACGAATAACAGGCACCAGTAAACCGTCTTCTACAGCTACTGCCATCCCAATATGAATATGATTGCTATATCGTATAAAATCTCCTCGCCATGATGCATTCACCCGCAGGTTTTCGCGAAGTGCAATTGCTACGGCTTTAATTACAAGATCATTATAAGATATTTTAACAGGTGCAGCTATCATGTTAATAGCTTCACGCGCTTTTATCATCTCATCCATTTGAATTTCCATGGTAAGATAAAAGTGCGGAGCAGAAAATTTACTTTCAGCCAACCTGCGAGCAATGGTTTTACGCATTTGCGTTACCGGTTCATCGGAATAACTTTCTTCCAGCACCACATTAGATGCTCCTCCGCCCTGGTAGTTTTCAATATCTCTTTTTATCACTCTTCCGGCATCGCCTGTTCCTTTAATAAATGAGAGATTAATATTTTTATCGCCAGCCAGTTTCTTTGCCAACGGCGAAACTTTAAAACGTCCGTCATTAGCAGTTTTTGCAGGAGCAGGAGTAACTTTAGGCGCTGCACTTTGTGCAACAGGCGCAGCTACCGGAGCTTTGGTTGGTTCTTCCTTTTTAGCTTCAGGAGCCGGTGTACTTGCAGCGGGGGCTGGGGCTTCAGTAGCAGGTTCAGCAGGTTTCGTCTTTGCCGATTCTATTAAAGCGGAAATATCTTCGCCTTGTTTGCCAACAATAGCAAGTATGGAATCTACCGGAGCCGTTTTGCCCTTTTCAACGCCTATATAAAGTAATACACCTTCCTGGAATGATTCAAATTCCATGGTAGCTTTGTCGGTTTCAATGTCTGCCAGCAATTCTCCGCTCTTAACGGTATCTCCAATTTTCTTATGCCATTCAGCCACCACCCCTTCGGTCATGGTATCACTTAGTTTGGGCATTTTAATTATTTCAGCCATGCTTTATTTAATTAGTAATTGGTAATTAGTAATTAGTAATTGAGGGGTTTTTGGTTTTTGCAATTTCATTGCTAATTACTAATTATTAATTGCTAATTATAGTTGTTAGTCCATTATAAAAGGATAGTCTTCCTGCATATACACATCTTTGTATAATTCGGAATCATCCGGATAGGGCGATTCATCTGCAAATTTAACTGCGTCATCAATCACATCTTTTATTTTCTTTTCCATTGCTTCCACCTCGGCATCTGTAATCCAGTTGTTGCTTTTCAGAATATCGAGCGTATGAATAATTGGGTCTTTTGCTTTAAAACTTTCCACCTCGTCTTTGGTGCGGTAACTGGCCGGGTCACTCATAGAATGTCCACGGTAGCGATAGGTTTTTACTTCCAATAAAGTCGGGCCATTCCCTTTACGGGCATTTTCAGCTGCTGATGCAATAGCTTCATGAACAGTTTCACATTTCATGCCATCTACCGGGAAGGAAGGCATATTGAAAGCCTTTCCTAATTCGTATAACTCGGTAACATTGCTTGTCCGTTGAACCGAAGTACCCATAGCATAGCCATTATTTTCAATGATAAATATAACAGGTAGTTTCCATAACATAGCCATATTCAACGCCTCGTGGAATGCACCCTGGCGAACGGCTCCATCACCCATAAGGCAAAGCGTTACGAGATCGGAACCCCTGTACTGGTCGGCAAAAGCAAGGCCTGCACCCAGCGGAATTTGCCCCCCTACAATACCATGTCCGCCAAAAAACTTATGCTTTACATCAAATATATGCATGGAACCCCCTTTACCACCAGAGCAGCCTGTTGCTTTTGCAAAAAGTTCAGCCATTACATATTTAGGTTCTAAACCTTTTACCAATGGATGTGCATGGTCGCGATAAGCTGTGATAATATTATCCTCGGGACGGATTGCGCTCACCGAGCCTGCAGCAACCGCTTCCTGCCCAATGTAGATATGGCAGAAGCCCCGTATCTTCTGCTGAAGATACATTTGCTGGGCGCGCTCTTCAAACCTTCTCATCAATAGCATGTCTTCATACCATTTGAGATATTGTTCTTTTTTGAACTTTAGTGCGGCCGGTTTTTTCGCAGATACTTTTTCCATTTTCATGCTATTATCAGATGCAAAAGTAAAAAACTGTTGAAACTTGAGTGTTAAAGGTCTGTTATTGCATTAACTTATCTTACTCCTCCCCTCCCGGTGTTTGGTATTCTTCTTCCAATGTTCCCGGATGGTCGAGTTTCTGTTGCAGGTTTTGGTAATGCATTTTCAAAGAATCTTCCTGCCGTTTGTTAGGCATAAATTTATTGCAGTTTAAGCATTTTCCCCGGTGATAAATAAGGGTATCCTTCGGAGCGCCATCGTAATAATAAATCCAGTTGCCTTCATGTAAATCATTCAAATATCTGCCTTTTACCGATATTTTCCCATCGGGGTCATAAACATACAAGGTATCCTGCAGCATCCCGTGCACAAAAGTGCCTTCTTCTTTTAATCCTCCTTCATCAAAATATTGTTGGAAAGGACCTTCGGCGGTATCATTCTTCCAGTTTTTTACCTGCAAAGGATTGCCGCTTTGGTAAAAAATGACCTGTTTGCCATTTTCCTTGCCATTTTTATAGATATCTTTCCTTTTTAATCGTTGCGCCTCATCATAATATTTCCAGATGCTATCCTCTTTCTGGTTTACAAACTTGCCTTCGGCCCATAATGCGCCTGTGGTATAAAAGATATGTGCATGGGCAATTTTTCCATTATCGGAATATACATATATGCCTTCTATGCTGTCGCCATCGTAATAGTTTTTAAATACCCCATCAGGGTTGTTATCCCAAAAATGGCCCCTGTAGCGGATATTTCCGTCTTCATATTTCTTTTCCCAAAGCCCCTGTCTTCTTCCTTGCGCATCTATTCTGTTAACTGCCCTGCCCGTATCGGCATAAATAAAAACAGTCTTCAGGCTGTCGGCCATAAAAACAGGAATTGTGTCGGATGGCAGCAACTGAGCGTACATATTACCTGCTGCCATTAGCAGCAATCCCATAATAACTATACTCCTTGTCTTCATTTTCACATCCGATTGTTTGCAAAACTATTAATTTTGAGTTGTACTATTCACTACTGCAAGCATAAATTATCTAACTTTGCAAGGTTGAAAAATTTCACCCTCCTCTATGTACTCATCCAGCA
>DATHOL010000407.1:0-2699 GCA_035484895.1 Bacteroidia bacterium
AAGGAGACAATGTCCATTTAATTCTTGGCACATATTCAAATGAACCGGGAGGAATAATATTGGTAATTGTTCCGTTAGGAATATTATAAACTTTAATAGCCACCATTGGATTAGGGGTTCCTGCTTTTGGGTATCGGAAACTATAGACAGTCGGATACAAAGAATCATGATATTCATTCATAGAATAAACCGGAACTTTGGAATCATCGAACCTGTAAAAAGCCACAGACTTGCTATCCGGCGACCAGAAGTAGGCTTGCGTAACCACAAATTCTTCTTCATACACCCAATCGCTCACCCCGTTAAAAATATCATCGGAACCGTCTTTGGTAATTTGAGTGAGTTTATTATCCAGCAAACTCCGTATATATAAATTACCCTTGAAAATAAAAGCAACCGAGTTACCATCCGGTGAAAAGGTGGCGTACAAAACCTTATCCTCATCCATAATAGGTGTGATTGTTTTCTTCTCACGATTCCAAACATAATATCGTGCTATTGATGAGTGGCGATAGATTTGCTCATTCGCCGTTGACAGTAAGATGTTTTTCTCACCCTTGCCTAATTCATAATCTGTAATTTGAATCCTGTTACCCGCCTTTTCAAGTTGGTCGCCGGAAATGAGTGTGTCAACCGGTTTTCCGCTAGCATAGCTGAACGCCACTACTACCTGCCCTTTACCACTCATAGAAAGCGTTGTATACCGCTCCCCGTCGGATGTGGAACGCAATTCATCAATTCCTTTCGGATGGAATTTATAATAGGTCCAGATATCGTCCATCGTAATGTTTTGCTTTTGGGAATAAAGGGAGAATGCAAAGCATATGCTCAGAAGAACAGTAATTTGTTTTTTCATACTATTTATTTTTGTCTTTATCTTTTACATGCCTTGTTAAATCATTAAAAGTATTTTCTATTCCATGGCTGGGATCATCGGCAGGCGAACGCAAAAATTTTCCACCGGTTCCAATGAGGAAATATTCAGGCAATGTTTTCACATCATATTGCTGCATCACTGTATGTTTTTCATCCCACAAAAAATTCCAGGTAAAACTTCTGTTGGCCTTCAGGAAATTAATCAAATCGCTATAGTTTTCATCCTCACTGATGAAGACAAAATTAATTTTCTTTCCATATTGTTTATATAATGCCGGCAACACTTCCATCTGGCTGACAGAGGCGCTGCTGGTAGTTTTAAAAAAACATAAGTACAATAGTTTTCCGCGAAAATCAATGATACTGCTCACATCACCTTTAGAATCCTTAAGTGCAAAATCGGGGGCATTTCCACCTTTCACCACTCCCGAAAATGAGGCAATCATATCATCTGCAATTATTTTATCCTCTTCAATTTTAGTAGAACCTGAAACGGTTTTCAACAGGCTTATAATATTCTCCTGGTCGTAGCCACCACTATAGTAAAACTCATATAATCCCTTCAATAAAACCAACTCGCAAAGAGAATCATTCCTTAGTAAATGATTTATTTTTAATACTTCCATAAGGTCAGGATAATCAGGCTTTGCAATAAACTTGTTGATGTCGCTACCCTCCTTTGTGTTAGTGCAGTTCTGCATGTAATCTTTAAAGTAATCATTAAAGAATTGCATGTATTCGTAATTGTTGTACCGTATCGGTTTTCCTTTCAAATATTTTTCACCAAGCGTGCGTTGACCTTCCAGAATGTTATTCCCGATTTCAGCAATGGTATAGGCCATATAGCCGGAAAAGTCAGGATTATGAATGCTTTTATAGCGTTGAAGCATCTCTGTGTAAAAACTATCTACATAGCGCGGAGCTTCCTTCTTCAAAAAGTAGGTATATGTCTTCGCCCAGAATTTTTCAAACTGTACATTAAAATCCATGATGAGGTTATTGACTTCTGCGCTATCGTCAATATATAACTCCAGATTCACTTTATGTTCTATATATTTATTTTGGTAATGGTCGCTATCAGGCGCAGGAAATACCACGCGATAGTAGTTTCCCGGAACCGCATACAAGTCCCCTTTATAGTTTTGAATGGTTAAATATACGTATGTAGTACGTTTCAAATCTTCCAATTGAAATTTGAATTTTCCGCTATCGTTTACAGCAGTGGAAGCCAGTTGCAAAGGAGTGTATGTAATAAAATCTTTACAAGTGGAGAGGTAAACTGTTTTACCCATATATGCAGGGGCATACCCTTCTATAGTGGCAGGTTGCGCCTGCACCCACATAGTTAATAGAACTATGAAGGCGCTTATATATATCCTTAAAAACTTCATCGTTATTTTAGCGCAATACCGGATGGGATAAATTGACTGACCTCGCCATTATGCTTTATTATTTCACGGATAATAGTAGAATGAATCGCTGAAAACTCCGGCAGTGCCAGCATAAAAACAGTTTCGATACCCGGTTCCATCATGCGGTTCATACGGGCAATGTTACTTTCATATTCATAATCGGTCACTGTGCGCAATCCACGTAGGATATAGTTAGCTCCATGTTTACGGCAAAACTCAACCGTCAGTGTGGAATAATCTATAACTTTTACGTTGGAATGTTTGGCAAATGTCTGTTCCAGCCATTGTTTGCGCTTCTCTAAAGAGAACAAAGAATTCTTGGTAGAGTTACTCCCTATAGCGACAATTATTGAATCGAACAAAGGCAATGCCCTTTGTACAATAGACTCATGGCCTTTTGTAACGGGATCA
>DATHOL010000408.1:0-4570 GCA_035484895.1 Bacteroidia bacterium
TGCACTGCAACCGCTATCTGAGGTAACCGTAAGCTTTACAGAAAACTGTCCCGGGTTTTGGTAGCAATAGACAGGGTTTTCAATCAGTGAAGTATCCCCACTGCCAAAATCCCATGCCCAACTCGTAATTTGGGTAGAGGCTATAGTTGAACGGTCATAGAATTGAATACATAAAGGCGCACATCCTTGCGTTAATGCAGCAGATATATGAGGCACCGGTTGAGGATTTACATATACGGTAACATTAGCGATTGAATTACCACAGCCTGTTATCATAGTAACAGTATACGTGGTAGTTATAATTGGGCTAACGGTTAAAGAAGGGCCCGTTACATTTCCCGGATTCCAGGTGTAATTAGTACCGTCGCCGGAGGCGATAAGTGTCAGTGTTCGTCCGGGGCAAATAGAATGATTCGGGCTTACAGATAAAACAGGCAAAGGAAACACCTCAATTGTTACGGTAGCTGAATTGGTACATCCGGCTGCCGTTTGGCCAACAACCGTATAGGTGGTGGTTACGCTTGGCGTTGCTATGGGATTTGCGCAATTTGTGCAACTTAATCCGCTGGCTGGAACCCACGTATAGGTTGCGGCGCCCGAAGCAAGAAGGTTGTCAGGGCTGCCCACGCAAACAGTATCGGCAGATGCCGTAACGCTTACCGTAGGTATAGGATATGTTTTAACTGTATCTGTTATGGTTGCAGAACAACCGTTAGAAGTGCCTGTAATAGTATAAACGGTGGTTACCACAGGGGAAGCATTTGGATTAGAACACGTGTAACAGCTAAGCCCTATATTGGGGGTCCAGCTATAGGTTGTAGCACCCGAAGCTGTCAAACGGATAGAATCGCCTGAACATGCCCCTGTATTAAGCGGAGTAACCGAAAGCGTTAAGGGTGGTTCAACAACCACAGTGACCGTAGTATCTTTGGTGCAACTTGCAGTTGCAATAGCAACGGAATAGGTAGTAGTAACCACAGGAGTAACCGTAATAGTGGAATTAGTGGCTCCGGTACTCCATAAATAAGTGAGTCCTCCACCGGCTGTCAGCACAGAACTGCCACCCAAACAAATGGTATCCGGTAGCGCACTTATTGTTACTATAGGTGCAGGTTCAATATCAATGATAAAAGTGGTGAGCAAAGTATCAGGCGGGGATACATTATCAAATGAATAAAGGCTGATAGTATGCACCCCTGTATTTGTAGCATTTCCAATAATTTGAATAACAACACTATCTTCGGCACCATATGAGCGATTATAAACAATACTTACGCCCGGAGGAGCTGCTCCCAATACGGTAGTAACAGTTGAGTTAGGAATAACAGAATAAAACCAATAGGATGTCTTTATAGTATCGCCTTCGCAAATTTTTAATGTATCGCAGGCGCTGCCGCCGCTCATTTCAAAAGGCGAAGCGTTTCCGGTGCAGCCATTCATTAAAAACTCACGATTATCGAGCCAGTAAACGCCGTCATAGGACGATGCCGGCGGGTAAGGCCCGACATAACTACTGTTGGCGCTGTTGAACTGCCCGTATTGTATATTTCCGACTCCATTACCTTCATTAATGCCGGCCAGTGCCGGATTGGACGGAGAACCAAATCCTCCTGTTCCCCCTTGTGCGCCGCCAACGCCCCAAGTCATTTGCTGGTAGCAGAATTCAATGTTATTTCCGTTGGGTATTATTGGGTCGGTTCCGTTGCTTATAATAAGCTGAAAGGAATTGTCCTGGCTGGAGTTGGTTGAGGCAAAATAATTTATACTGTCCCATTGAATAACTATATACGTAGGTGTAACTTTATACCAAACTAATCCCGGGCCGGGGCCAGAAATATTTCTCGAATCCTCATCTGACCAGAAAGGGGCTATCAATGAAGGAGTAGGAAGTGGTAATGTTTGGGGTTCATAGGAAGATGAGTTACTGTATATAGACGAAGCATTAGGGCCGAAATCCACATACCCATTTTCATCTACATATATCTGATTTACAGGAGTACCATAAAAGCAAAAACTAAATGGAAGAGTAATTGGAGTGCTTCCGTAAGCATCATCATTACGGTAATATGGGCTTACTGGCGTCGGACCTGAAATATCTGTGTTAAAAGGATAAGGTTGAAATGCAGGGTCGCGTTGTTTCCAACAATCGCAGGAGGTTTGGGCTTTAGACTTTATTGAAATCAGGGTAAATACAATAAATAAACTAAACAGAAGTGTAGTTTTATTTTTCATTATTGCGGAAGTATTTTTTTTAAAATATAACAGTTTTTAAAATTCGGTTCAAAAGTATCAATTTTCCCGTTGCGGCCAGATGACATTTGTCAGTTCACACTAAGTCATATTTCAGTTAAACAGGATTATTAATAGTATAGAACGCAAAAATTCCTGTTTTAGTTTGTAGGTATTAAAAATACCTAAAAAAATAGTCCCGACTAAAAGCCGGAACTATATGAGAAAGATGTATGATATTAACTATTATGCTGTACGTAAAGCCCTTCTGGTGTTAAATCGGGCAAGGTAATATGCTGACACAACCATACCTGCCAATAGTAACATTATACCCATGGTAACAAACAACCATGCATTTTTACCAAAGGTGCGGAACAAATAACCATCCTGTCTTGTTAATGGAATATCAATGTAGGATTGTCCTGTATTGGATACTTTAACCCTCATAAGTGAAAAAGGAGCATATTCTTTTCTGGAAAAAACCACATAATAGTTCCCTTCCGGAATTCCTTTGCATTGAATTGTACCCGCTTTGTCAGATGTGGCAGAAGCCATAAGCATGCTGCCAGAAAATACATCCATAACTACGGAATCCATATTGGAGGAATTGGAAGCATCTTTGCAATGCGCAATTAAAACTCCATCGGAATAAAGTTTGGTGGAAGGCTCATCCGAAGATAGGGTATTTAATTTACTCAATGTAACACTATCCTGAAGACTATTTATAAGGCAATGTACTAAATATTCGCTGCGTTCATTTGTATTTGCTTTGGCAAGTTCAATTCGGATAGAATCGCTTAGTAACTGATTAACGAAACTCACCGAATCAAGATAAGTACCGGGAAACATATCAAAAATTTGCGAATGAATATTTTCCAGTCTGTCCTGAAAATTAGTTTTAGCAACAACCGGTATCGCATTACTATTAACCTGCTTTTTTACAACAGGCTGCTGAGTAATAGCGACTACCTCATTCTTCTGTATTTTAAGTTCAGGCTGTTTAACAGGCGACATCTTTTGGGTATGCGCTGCTGCAATATGCACCATGCTATTGTCTTTATCCTGCTGGTTTTTGTTTTTATGTCCTGCATAAAGAACATTGCCTTTTAGCTTTACAATATAATGCTTGGCATTACCCATGCAATTGTCAGACAATAATACCACTGCAAGTATGGTTCCTCCGATTATAGTATACAAGTGTTGCTTTTTCATGTTTTTAATTTGAATTTGCACGAATTTATTCTGCATTTAAGTCAACAACAAGGGAAACAATACCTCAGTTATTCAACATGGTATGTTGATAACCACCCTAAATGGAATTCTACGAATCACCTAAATCGCCTTTGCATTAAGGAGTGCGTGAGTTTTAAAGTTCTATTTTCAACACGCTTTTTTTCTTGTTTTCACCAACTATTCAACACTGTTTTGTGAATAAGTACGGACAAAAATCCATTCTTTATAAGAGATAGATTTGCTTTTCAATTCTTTATTTTGGCTGTTTCTATGCTGTTTATGTTTTTAATATCAATATGGAGTTTATTTTTGAGCTTAAAATAAAGATATTTATATACCTTCGCCGCCCAATATTAAAATTTAAAATGAAAAAAACAGTAACATTTTTATCGCTAACAGCAATTGTAGCGAGTTCTATTCTTTATTCAAGTTGTAAAAATGGAGCGTCATCATCGTCTACTTCCTCTTCCAATTTTGAAGGCGTATTAACGTATGAAGTTAACGCCGGTGCAGGTTTGCCTCCTGAAGTGGGTAATATGCTCAAATCAATGGTTATGAGTACCTATATTAAAGGTGACCTTTCCCGCACGGAAGAATCAATGGCAGGAAATTCAAACATTGTTATAGCAGACAACAAAAAGCCGAATGACCCGATTATGCTTATCTCCATGTTTGGGCATAAGTATGCCGTTAGACGTAACGACAGCATGAAAAAGGCTGAAGAGGCTAACATTCCTAAAATTGAATACATTGATTCGACCAAACAAATTGCCGGTTATAGCTGCAAAAAAGCCAAAATAACCCTGAATCTCCCTAAACAAGGTACATCGGTAAGTGATGTTTATTATACCACCGATATTCCTTATGCTGATCCGCAAGGACAATTTAAAGGTTTGAAAGGCATGCCGATGGAATTCAGTGTTAGCATGTCGGGTTTGAATCTTACATTCTCTGTAAAAACTGTTGAGAAAAAGGCTTTGGCCGATAGCTTATTTACTATTCCTGCCGATTATAAGCAAGTGAGTTTAGATGAACTACAAAAGCAACTGTCCAGCAGCATGGCAAGCGATACAAACACTAGCGGCACTAAGTAATTAGATTCATATAT
>DATHOL010000409.1:0-3454 GCA_035484895.1 Bacteroidia bacterium
CCTCCCAGGGAAGTTCCTGAACCGGGTAAAGTTCAAAAGCCCAAAGACAAACCCCAAAGACCGGAACATTCCGGCGGCCCCGTTGAAGATTATAAATGAGCCTCGCAGGAGACTCGAACTCCCGACCTACTGATTACGAATCAGTTGCTCTACCATCTGAGCTAACGAGGCTTGTATTATATAGTTTTTATCAAATAATAATTTTTTTTGCCTTTTTGTGCAAGTATGTAATGCTCTTTGATAAGATTATTTTTCCCGATAATATAATTTATATCTTCCACTTTTTCTTTATTAATAAAAATGCCGCCGCCAGCCAGCATTTTTTTCGCTTCGCCTTTCGATGGAAATATATTTGCATTCACGCTCAAAAAATCAATGACAGGAATACCCTTCTCAATTTCCGCAAGCGGAATACTTACCTGCGGCACTCCCTCAAAAACGGCTTCTATATCGCGCGCAGAAAGTTTTTGCAGGCTTTCACCCGTACCACGCCCGAAAAGTAATTCCGATGCTTCTACGGCAAAGTCATAATCTACGGCTGAGTGAACGCGCGTAGTAACATCCTTTGCAAGCGCTTTTTGCAATATCCGCAAATGTGGTGCCGTATTATGTTCCGCTTCCAATCGCTCTATTTCCTCTTTATCGAACAAGGTAAAAATCCGGATATATTTTTTTGCATCTTCATCCGACACATTCATCCAAAACTGGTAGAATTTATAGGGAGATGTTTTATTCGGGTCGAGCCACACATTACCTTCTTCACTTTTGCCAAATTTAGTGCCGTCTGCTTTGGTAACTAAATGGGTTGTTAAAGCATATGCTTCACCTCCATCCATGCGCCCGATTAATTCTGTGCCGGTAACAATATTCCCCCATTGGTCGGAGCCACCCATTTGCAATTTGCAGTTTTTATTTTTCCAGAGGTAATAAAAATCGTAGCCCTGCACCAGCTGGTAGCTAAACTCAGTAAATGATATACCCGTCTCCATACGGTTTTTTACAGAATCTTTAGCAAGCATTTTGTTCACTGTAATATGCTTACCTACATCCCTTATAAAATCTAAAAACCGGACTTCCTTAAACCAATCATAATTATTAACTATTTCGGCAGCATTAGCTCCACTGGTAAAATCGAGGAATTTTTCCAACTGCCTGCGTTGGCAACTCAGGTTATATTCCAGAATATCGGTAGTAAGTAAATTTCGTTCCTGCGATTTGCCCGATGGGTCTCCTACCATTCCGGTAGCACCACCAACCAAGGCATAAGGCTTATGTCCTGCTTTCTGAAAATGCAACAAGGTCATAATCTGGGCCAGATTGCCTACGCCTAATGAATCAGAAGTTGGGTCGAAACCAATATAGCCGCTGACAGAGCCGCTATTCAGCAATTCTTCGGTACCCGGCATAATGTCGTGCAACATGCCTCTCCAGCGTAATTCTTCTGTAAAACTTAGTTTCATGAGGCGGCAAAGATATAGGAATATGGGATAAGTAGTAGGGGGTAAGGAATAAGTAGTAAGATACATCTCCAATTTTTCATAATTTTGTTCTATGCTTTTCATTACTCCTTGTTCCATACCCCATATTCCCGGTTTATGATATTTGTAACCGGAGGTACAGGTTTTTTAGGAGCGCATTTACTTGCAGAACTCGCAAATCAAAGTGAGCCTGTAATTGCTATTAAGCGCGCTGTCCCAAAGGGGTCCATTCGGGCAAGCAGTACTTCAAAGACTGAAAAACTATTTTCTTATAAATTCGGAGAAGGTGGAGAAGACTTATTCCAAAAAATAAAATGGGTGGAGGGCGATATCATGGACCCCTGGTCATTATCGGAGGCGATGCAGGGCGTTAAAGATGTTTACCACTGTGCGGCAGAAGTAGATTTAAGGGATGATAATCCCGATTCTATTATAAAGACTGCCGAGAAAGGAACGGAAAATATGGTTAATGCTGCTTTAGCACTTGGCGTTGAAAAATTTTGTCATGTAAGTTCAGTCGCTGCTCTTGGCAACCCTCCTGAAGGAATGATTACCGAAGAATGCTTTGAAGATTTCAATTTCAAAAACTCACCCTATGCCATTGGCAAGCATTTAGCGGAACAACAAGTGTGGCGCGCACATGCCGAAGGACTGAAAGTGGTGGTCGTATCACCTTCCATTATTCTTGGCCCTTGGAGCGATTTGACGAACGGAAGCATTAGTATGTTTCCATTTATTGATAAAATTTCCAGGTTCTATACTAGCGGCACTATGGGTTTTGTGGATGTAAGGGACGTAGTTGAAACTATGCTGCGCCTGATGAAAAACGGGCCTTATAATGAACGATTCAATGTATCCTCGGAGAACCTCAACTTTAAAGATTTTTTCTCATCCATAGCTTCCGGAATAAATAAGCCTGCGCCAACAATTGAATTGAATGCTTTTACGCTTAAAGTATTTCAAAAACTGAATAACCTTTTCAGCAGCCAAAAAATTAGCAGCACCATGGTGGAACATGCAACCGGAAGGCATATTTTCAGTAATACCAAAGTGATGGAAGCTCTGAAGCATGAGTTCAAACCTGTCCGCCAAACGATTGCCGAAACAGCAAAATATTATTTAAATGAGAGGGGGAGAAAATAAAACGGACCGCATTATATTGGGCATTGATCCGGGCACAACCATTATGGGGTATGGCTTAATCAAGATTAATGGAAAAGATGCCAGCCTTATTCACATGGATATTATTAGCATGGGTAAACTTCCCAATCATTTCATGAAACTGAAAAAAATATTCGAGGAAACCATTCGTATTATAGAGCAATACAAGCCCGATGAAGTAGCACTGGAAGCACCATTTTATGCTAAAAATATACAATCGATGCTGAAGCTGGGCCGTGCGCAGGGCATATCCATGGCGGCAGCTTTATCGCATAGTTTACCGGTGTTTGAATACTCACCCCGTAAAATTAAACAATCTATAACCGGAAAAGGTTCATCGAGTAAGGAACAAGTGGCTATTATGCTTCAACGGATATTAACCATTCAAGCTATGCCTGCCAAGCTAGATGCTACAGATGCATTGGCAGTTGCCATTTGTCATTTCTTTCAGAACAGAATTGGCGCTAGCGCCCAACCGGAAAAAAAATTCAATAGCTGGGAAGCCTTTATAAGTGAAAATAAAAATAAAGTCAGCGGGTTGTAATAATCTATTTCATTACTGCTATTTTCCCTTTGTCCACTAAACTATTTCCGGAGAACACCTCCCAGAAATAGATACCGTTATTCAATTGGCTTGCATCTAGGGTTTGTTTGCCTGCACTATTTGAAATAGTAGCAGTGTACACAACTTTCCCCATCACATCAAGTATCCTGAATTCACCTGCATTGGCCGGAAGTTTATATTCCAATGTAAAATTCCCGCTATTGGTGTTAGGATAAACAGTTGCCAAGTGCTGAATATTCGCTATTGAATT
>DATHOL010000410.1:0-5608 GCA_035484895.1 Bacteroidia bacterium
GCCAATAACTATTACTAATTGCCAAAGTATAGAACCAATGTTCCACCATTTAATCAGCGCTTCGCCGATTAATACGGAACCAAGGCCGGTAATTACAATTCCGATGCCCATATTTATGTCGGTGAAATTTTGGAACTGCGCAACAAGGTAGCCGCTTAATGCAGTTAATGAATTGGCGATAGCCAATCCGATAATTTTCATTTTATTATTATTGATGCCTAGCGCTCGTGTCATAGATGCACTGTTACCCGTAGCACGCATGGCAATACCAAAATCAGTTCGCAAGATATATCCTACAATCAAGGAAACCATTGAAATAAATACTATGCTTATGGTAAGATTATTATAAACTGAATTTGTAAAAATATGAATAGATGAAAATACTGTCGGCACCTCCAGCAAAGGAACATTGGAACGGCCAAGTATTGTCAAGTTTATAGAATATAATCCTGTCATTACAAGTATACCGGCCAGCAAGGCTTCAATTTTCAAGCGGGTATGGATGATTCCTGTCAACATGCCGGCAACAGCTCCCGATAAGAGTACGACAGGAATAATTGCCATAGCATTCCAATGCGCAGTTAATAAAACCGCTGTAATAACTGCCCCCAGCGTGTAACTGCCATCGGTAGTAATATCAGGTATGTTGAATATTTTCATAGAAATGAAAATACCCAGCGCCATGGATGAAAGACAAAGCCCAAGTATCAGCGCTGTGAGATAAAACTCCATTATTTTATAGCTTCAAAATTAGAAGGAACAGTTATGCCGAATTGTTGGGCCGCTTTGGCATTATATACTCTTTTGCGAAGTTTCACCATTTCCCAATGCAATCCATCTGTAGATTTATTTTTCAAAAATTGAGCAGCTTGTTCCCCCGCCTGGTATCCCCAATTATAAATATCTGCTCCGTATGCGGCAACCGCTCCGCGTGATACCAAGCCTGCTTCACTTGTAAACACAGGAACTTTAGCATCTGTGCAGGCTTTTATTATAGTTTCAAAAGAGCCAAATACCGTATTATCAGGATTGGCAAAAAAGGCATCAATATCCTTTGCAAGCAATGCCTGGGTTACTAATTGCACATCGGCAGTATTGTTTACAGGCAATGAAACCAGGTTAATATTTAGTTGTTTTGCCAATTGCTGAATCCGTTTCAACGCCTCCGCTGATTGTGGCTCGCTTTGATTATATATCATACCAACCACTAGTTTATCTCCTTTAGGTTTTAGTAATTTAGGTATTAGTGAAAAGGAAGTATCAATATATCCCAGATCTTCCGCCACACCAAAAAGGTTAGCCGGCGAATCGCCTTGCTTGTTTAATACATTCATCAACTGTGGGGTTGGCGAAACCATCATAAACACCGGAATATCCTTTGTGTTTTGCAAAGCGGCAATAGTCGAAAGTGAAGGGTTGGTAGCCATTAATGTTACCTTCTCCGAAATAAAATATTTAACAGATAAAGTCAGCTTAGGAATATCGCCCTGTGCATTTCGGTATATCACTTTTAGTGTGTTATTATCTTCCGAATAGCCATTCTTTTTTAACGCATCAAAAAAACCTTGCTTTGCCTGTGCAATCGTATTGTCTTCAAAAGCATCTGCAAACCCTACAACGGGGACGTTATTTTTGGGAGTATTGCAATTACAAAAAATTGCCAGTGTACACAACACGCTAATAAATGTTTTCAATCCAATTACATGCTTCATATTTTATCCGGATAATAAAACAAAGATAAGAGTAAAGAATTAAAGCCTTACTTTGTAGAAAATATTAATTCCTAAACCTATGGAAACTCAAAATTATCAAAACCACCGGAAATTTAAACCGGATGCTCCATTCCAGATTCATTTATACATTTTCGTTGTAACGTTAAATCTATTGGCAATTGCCAATCTTTGCCGGGCATTATACAGGTCTGACGGACGGACTAATGCCATTCTTTTCATATTAACAGGGCTATCGCTTTTGGCAGGATACTTTGTGTTTCGGTCTTTTGCGCTGAAAGCACAGGACCGCTCTATACGTGCGGAAGAAAACCTGCGTCACTTTGTTTTGACCGGAAAGCTTCTGGATAAATCACTTGAAATAAAACAAATTATCGCATTGCGCTTTGCACCTGATGAGGAGTTTGTTGAACTGGCAGAACGCGCTGCGAAAGAAAAACTAAGCAACGCCGATATTAAGAAGGCTGTCAAAAGCTGGAAAGAGGACCACTACAGAGTGTAACCGGCCTACCCTACCTTATAGCTTAGCCGGATAGCAAAGGTGCGAGGGGATTCAATTTTAAGCGGCCTCAGTGAATAGCTTAAATTGAAAAGATTATTTATTACGAATGCCATCTTTATTTTTTTAGTAGCCTGTAATCCAACACGCCCGTCAAATACATTAACGCCTGTGTGATGTTCTTCCCTGTATTGTGCAATATCATAGGCCGCAAGGCTAGCCAATTGATAAAATACGGTATCAATATTCTGCATATTACTATAGTAGGTCCAGTTTCCACCAATGGAAATTTTCTTATACTTTAATTCCACATCCAATTTGGCAATAGTCTGGAAACGGTATTTCAATACATTGTTTGCTGAATTTGAACTGGTGGCAGCGTACGATAATTTTTCATGGGCAGTGTCAGTAGCGTATACCAAAGCAGGATTTACAGCCTGAGGCAAAGTGTAGGTATATCCCCCTAAAATATCAATCTTAAAGTCTTTGGAAATGGCTCCTTCACCCGCAATGGATATATCTACTCCACGCACACGGGTAGGGCCTGTATTTAAATATTTGAAACCGGAGTTATATTCATAAATACCGGGCACGATTTGGGTTCTGCTCCACTCTCCATATGTTATTTCTATCGTGTTTTGATATTGCTGCCAAAAATAAGCCGCATCTAAAAAGCCCATAAAATTACCAATTTTAAATCCCTGCTTAATGCCAATCTCAGCATTCCAGCTTGATTCCGGCAGCAAATCAGGATTAGAAAAAATACTTAAACTGCTAAGCTGGGAGTTTAAATATTTTTCAGCAAGCGTAGGATATCTGTATCCTTGCCCGTAAGAGCATCGTAAAAAAGTGCCCGGGGTAAGTTTTAGATTTAAGCCCGAACGGAAAATCGGCTTGGAAGTGTTTTCTCCATTATTAATTACAAAATTTTCATCTCTGAAACCAACAGATAAGTTTAACACTTTAAAGAATTTTTTGTCCAGTTGAGTATATGCTGCATAATTCCGCAAACTATTGGTAGATTGAGGCAGCAATACTTTCAAGTAATCAAGAGAATCCGTATGAGAGAAGGTTTCGTTCATTACCAACCCCACTGTAACATTCAATCCACCCAAGGCATAAAACTTTTTAATGCATTGGTATTCTGCATATAGCACATTGGTTAAATTAGAAGGGTTATACGATTCCACATTGCTGGTATAATTATAACGGCCGCGCAGGCTATGCTCAAATCCCTTACCATCCAGATAGGTAATAAAGGGGTCGAGGTAAAACATTTTTTGTTCCTGCAGAATAACCGTATTAGGATATGCCCGGTATAACCCCGAATCAATATTTTCCCATATTAGCGAAAGCACATTAGAGGATTGCCCAAAGTCTCCATTCAAGCCAAAATTAAGTCCTGTTATTCTTTTAGGCTGATACCGCAACCCGAAATTAAACCGTCCGGTTTTCTCTGCCATTTGATTGTCGCTGACAAGCGTTACCGGCAAATTTCCGGCGATAGGTTCATTTACAGGCGGCCCAATATATCCATGGTCATATAATACCATAGCGCCAATAACTACATCAAGCCTTCCGAATTTTTCGGTATGCAAAAAACTGGTCCCTGAAAAATTGGCATTACCGCTCCACCATTTTGAACCGGCAATGGGAGGTGAATCATAAAGCCCTGACCAAACCGCTACCGAGGTGGAGGGCACATCGGTGGGATATGCTGTACGGATATTAATACTACCACTCAATGCCGATGACCCGTTAGTTACCGATGAGGCACCTTTAATAATTTCAATCTGTGATACATCTTCCACCGGGTATAAATCCCAGGGAATACGGCCTCCGTCGCCGGGCAGTATAGGCAAGCCATCAATTAAAAGAGCCACCCTGCTTCCAACACCGAAATCGAACCCGCTGCCACCGCGGATTTGCGGCTCCCCATCAAGGATGTTCAAGCCGGGCGTAAGGTCCAGCGCTTGTGTTATATTGGTTGAATTGGTATTTTCAATAAGGGCAGGTTTTAATACGGCCATGGAAACTGTTATATCCTGTAGTTTTTGTTCATACCTCCCGGCAGAGACTACAAGTGTTTCCAATTCTTTTCCCTGAAATGACTGAACAAAATTATGTACTGTTACTTCATTGGCGCTAATTTCTACCAATATAGTGTCCGGTTTCATGCCAACCACTGCACAGACTATCTTATGCTCGCCGGGTTTTAGCTGCAACTGATAATTGCCATACGCGTCGCTTACACTTCCGTTCGATAAATCATTAATATCATAAACCGTAGCGCCGATTAATTTTTCCTTGGTGGAAGAATCTATTACGTTGCCTTTCAGCGTACCCATTGTTTGAGCAGATACGTGAAAAGCAAAAAGCAAAAAGTTCACAAAGATAAAAGCGTATTTAAACCCTATAACTTTGTGAACCTTCACTTTGGTAACTATAAAAAGTTATTTCTGAATTACAATTTTGCCTGTTTTAATTGTGGCGTTTTGGTTATCCTGAATGGAGTAGATGTATATACCTTGAGGCATGCCCGATAAATTCAAAGAATTAACTCCTGCTCCTACTTTTTCTTCATTCACTTTGCGGCCTGTTATATCAAATAAATTTAACACCAGCGATTTGGAATTCGAATTATTCTCGATTGAGAAAGGCCCGTTTGTGGGGTTAGGCCCCGTTGTTATATTTTCAGCATCAGCAATATTATTCACGCCTAAAGATGAGTTGATAATAAGCCCCAGGTCATCTATATAAAGTTGGCTGCCAACCTGCGCGCCTGCCTGGTTAATGCTGGATGAAAAGATCCAGAGAGCAGTATCAGGGGTAGCTAATGAGCCGTATATTATAGGAAGCGAAAACCTTGTCCAGGTGCCAACCGTTGACTTAGGGGTGCTGAAGAAAGCCTGGCCAATAGTATCTGCATGAGTAGCACCAAACAAATAAAATTCACAATCTCCGTTATCGCCGCTTACGGAAGAATACTTGTACCAGCCAATCATGCTGTCCGGACGCAGTGTATAAGGAAGTCCGCCGCTGATAGTTTGAGTAAATGTATTTATCCTTCCCGTAGTTAAAGCTCCCGGTGCTGTAATACTAAATACAGATTCAGTTATCAAATGCGCATCATATCTTCCGCTATGCGGATTAAGTGAATCTTTATAGCAGGTATAGTTCATTGTAATGGCAGTAGTAGGGTTCAGGCAACTCCAACTGCTATCCGGATCATCATATCCCCCGTTTGAAGAAACGTGTGTCCAATATTCAAATCCATTATTGGGTGTTGCTGCATTATATTGAGCATGCAATAATGTTAAAGAAAAAATTAAAATAATAGAAGTAATTACTGATTTCATGTGTTTTGGTTTTGGCAGAT
>DATHOL010000411.1:0-2078 GCA_035484895.1 Bacteroidia bacterium
CACATTTGAAACAATGTTATTAAACAGTTGGGCCCTGCTCAATGTTTGTGCCCGCAAGGAAACAGAGGATATGATGAAAATTAATGAGAGAGCTAATCGTATGTATAACTGTGGCTTCTTCATGCTTTTTTATGGGTTGTAGTAAGGAGTTTTACTTTTGGCCTGAATATTCCTTCAAGCCATGCAAAAATATTTCATGAAAAAGAGTTTTTGAAAAAAGTCATTGACTTTGAAGAATGAAGAATGGAATGTTTACGTCATTGCAAAGCTCTGCTAAGCAATCTTACTAATACGGTCATCTCTTTTGGGCAAGATTGCTTCGCAAAGCCCCGCAATGACGACATAACCGAAGAAATACAAAAAAATTAATGGTTTTATACGTTCTTTTCCATTTTTAAACAAAATAATACCTGTTTCTCTTATATTATACTTATTTATTATTATTTTTGGTCGTACGACGAGAGCGAATTGTAAATTATCAATGTTAAAAGGAAGCATTATGAGTAATTTAAGTATCGAAGCTTTGTCCCGACGGCTTGGGACGGGGATATTGGAAGACACTGCCTATATTAAATCCATACCGCATTTTGCCGATTGTGAAATAGCTATCCGTGTGAGCGGGCACAGCATGTACCCAAAATATTGCAATGGCGATATAGTGGTGTGCAAACGAATTTACAACCACAATTATGTGCCGTATGGCGAGCCTCACCTGGTGGTAATGGATGATTGCTATTTACTGAAATTTATACATCCGCATCCGACAGATAAAGCAATGTATGTGCTGCGAAGCGCCAATGAAAAGTTTGAACCGATGGAGGTTAAACGTATCGATGTGCTGGAGGTTTACCTTGTAAGGGGAAAGTTTGAGCTGACTTAGTAATTAGTAATTAAAAGTACTGAATTGGATTGCTAATTATTAATTACTAATTGACTTAATTTCCCGAACTAAACACCACACCCATTGCTGTAGTTCGGTTCCAGGTGGTGCTGCTGGCAATCATGGAACTGGTATAATTAAACACCTGCGCATAAACGGGTGAAGTAAAATTTATATTATTATCATTCATCAGCTTTATCTGGTTATCCAGCTTCCCGTAGGTTTGAAGGCATACATCGAAAGCATTTTGCCCTTCCCTGCCTGTCCAGCCATATTGGGCTTTGGGGGGCTTAGGCGTTGCCAATACCGAAACCGGCGGCAGTGATGTTTCAACCAAAGTTGTATCATACTTAATAAACGAACCAGCCAGTGTAGTAATATCAGAATTGAAGGATGGTATAAGCGCATTATTATCTGAAACCAGCTTAACGCTTTCTTCCAATGTGCCATATACAGACATTACCAGCGTAAAAATATCGGAAGGAACTTTTATAGTATAGGAATTCATATTTAAAAAATAAAATTTATATTAGCTAACGCTTTTACCGTGCTTAATATCTGCGTTTTCAATATCACTTTGCTGGGTTGTGGTTAATGTTCCTGTAACATTAGTTACAGTTGCAGGCAATCCCGTTGAAGATGGACTCCCCGGTGCATAGACAGTTGCAAAGCTACTCCAGGCATTTACCAAATCATTTACTTTGTTTTCAAGATTATTAAGTTTGGTAGTTAAATCAGCCACTTTTACAAGCCCATCGTAACTCCCGTCATTTAGTTGCATAGTGCCGCTACAGGTTATTAATAAGCCGCCGCTGCTATTAGATGGAGGATTATCACTATTGGTAATGACTATTCCATTACTATCATTCGAAACATCACCGGAGCCGCTGCTAATTACCACTCCGTTATTTCCCTGGCTGTTACTTATGTTAGTTGCACTACCGCTGTTTATTACAATTCCATTACCGCCCCCATCGGTAAGTTGGATACCTAAAGGAAGATTTAAATCGGAGTTGCAGCAAATGACAAATTCTTCAAACGTTTTGTTGTCGTCATTATTGGCCTGGTGAAATACCAACGCATCTACCTCCGAACACATGAAGACATATACCTCATTGCGCCAGGTAATCGCTAAAATAACATTACTACCCACCTTTGGCACTTGCACAAAACCATTACTTGCCACTTCCGAAGTAAG
>DATHOL010000412.1:0-2022 GCA_035484895.1 Bacteroidia bacterium
AAGCTTGTTGAGCGCATGCAGCAAAAGCGACTATTCTATTCCGGCTACGCCTGCCCAAGCAGCATATAGAAATGACCTAAGGGATGATTTTAATTCTGATACACACAATTGGTCTTATAATAACACCGTTAATAACAGTAGTATCAGCATTAGCAGCGGCTATTTGTTCTATACATACCACCCAAGTACTGTTTCCGGTAATATACAGCAGGGTATCAGTACCAGCATCAGCTCTTCCGCCAATTTTCTGCTTGAAACAAGCTTTACTTCGGATAATGTGATGGGCATGTTTTTCGGGGCTAATGATACTGCTAAAGGGTTTTCGTTTAAAATAGATAAGGTAAACAAACGTTATGCTCTTTATAACGAAGGCGATACCACGCATGGCCCTTTAGCAATCTTCAGTTGGACAAGCAGTAACGCTATAAAAGTAACGGGCTTTGATACACTTAAACTGGAGCAGGTTGGTAATGTATGGAATGGTTACATAAACAGTACTCAGATCTTTTATACAACAGCCCGTCCTTTGCTGGGTGATAGTGTAGGCTACATCATGTCTCCCGGAACTAACGGGCAGGCAGACTACCTGGATATAAAGTGGTAAAACTCATAAATTCCTAAAGGGAATTGTTCGCTTTTCTTCACTTATATCACCGAATTGCTCGAATTTGATGCGGTGAATTTTGTTTCTTCTACGATTCATTATTATTAGAGGAATTGCAACGAAAGCGTAAATAAGGCCGGAAAGTGAAATTGACCAGTGAGTGCTTATTAAGGCTAAAGTTATAGATGTAAGTCTGAAGCCAACCATTATCAGGTGATTGTATAAACCAGTTCTCGTTTCAAATACTTCACTGCCGGTAAGATTTTAATTCATTTCTTTTTTTCCATGCATGGTAATACATTAATGTAAACAAAATGAAAATACTCAGGTAGCCGCCACTGTATATTAATATAAGCATTGGTCCCTGGCTTTCATTTATTGTCAGCAGGTGAAGCTGGTTGGCATCGATATGAAACAAACCTATCATCCAGTTTTGAGTTAAAACAGTAAATAAAATTTTAAAGGATAGACAAAAAACAGTACCATAAAAATAAGAACCCCGTTTAATGAGATTATATAAGCATCATGCAAACCATACCTTCTGAAAAATATGTATTGCACTCTCCACAAATAAAATACCAGTAAGAAACATAGGGCGAAGGGGAGAAAGCCTGTCATACTATATAGCAGGTCATTGAATGATCCCGGCACCTCGAGAGAAACCAATTAACAATGTAAGCGCAAATGCGGCATTGCTGAAAGCTTCTATGCGGGTAATTTCATGGCTCCTTCATACAATGCGGTTTTTCTGTTCTTTCTTTTTGGTATTGATATGTTTTACGGAACATGCAAAAGTATTTTTACCAAAGTAATAAATGTATAGTAAAGATTAAAATACCCTTTCCATGCAACATTAAAAAACTAAGATTGTAAATTAGCGTAAGCATCTATGGCAAACGAAGAAAAAAATAACCGTGAACACGTGGACCCAAATGTGGAGTTTACACCTGTAGGATCGAAACAGGAAGCCGTTTTTCTGGAAGGGCCACATCCCAGATGGAAAGAATTTACTTTTCTGCTGCATGTAATGTCGGAATTTATAAAGGGTCTGCGGAAACTGCATTTTGTGGGGCCCTGTGTGACTGTATTTGGCTCTGCAAGATTTGAGGAAACACATCCGTATTACCAGCTTGCGCGGGAGATAGGAAAAGAAATAGTAAAACTGGGTTTTACCGTGATGACAGGCGGCGGCCCCGGCATAATGGAAGCGGCCAACCGCGGTGCAAAAGAAGAAGGTGGGCGCTCCATAGGCTGCAATATAGTATTGCCTAAAGAACAAAAGCCGAATCCTTATCTTGACCTTTGGGTGGACATAGATTATTTTTTCATCCGCAAAGTTTTGCTTACCAAATATTCTTACGCTTTTGTTGTTATGCCGGGTGGCTACGGTACTTTGGATGAATTTTTTGAAGCTATAA
>DATHOL010000413.1:0-5276 GCA_035484895.1 Bacteroidia bacterium
AGTGTAATTTGAATACCAGCGAACAAATTTGAAAGCGTATCCTGCAGAGCCAATGCAACCGCCAAACCACCTACACCCAATGCCGTCAGCACAGGTGTAATGGAGATGCCGAATGATTCCAGCATCACCAGCATGCCCAATAAATAGACAATAATATTTATAATGGATTTGAACAGTGAAAGCGAACTTTTCGAACTGTCTTCCCTGTTGGAATAGGCTTTCAGCAAGCCAGTCAGCACCCTTGCAATTACAAACGTTATAAGAAGAACCAGCAATACTTTATGAATTTTGTGTGCCAAAATTACTGCTTGTTCATCTACCGGAGCTTTGGCCATTCCGAAATAAACAGCAAACAAAATTGAGACCAATAAGATCATTCCCCGTAAAGAACTCACCAAAACCAAACCGCCTTTCCAATGTGTTTTTTTAGATAAGCGCTGGATATAAATAATTACAATCCGCTGGATGATGATACCGGCAAATATGATGGCTCCGGCAATAAGCATTGGGGTAAACCAATCTTTCACAACGTTAATGTCGTTCGTTATTGAATTTACTTTTGGAGCAGTATTATTTAAAATTTGCAATAACATTATATATTATATTTTCTTCATTTTCCCCTTAAAATGCCTATTTACAATCTCCATAAATGGTTTGTGCAAATGCCCGTTACTTGCCACAATGGTCTTGCCAAAAATATAATCATCTCCTCCGTCAAAATCGGAGAGTTTACCTCCTGCTTCCTGCACTATCAAAGCGCCACCCGATACATCCCAGGGTTTGAGGCCGTATTCGTAAAAAACTTCAAACCTGCCCAAAGCTACATAACACAAATCAACTGAAGCAGAGCCAATCCGGCGCAAGCCTTGTGTACATTTCATCAGTTCTTCAAATAATTTCATGTATTCCTTTTGCTGTTCAAAATCATTATATGGAAAGCCCGTCGCAATGAGTGAATCTTGCAAATCATCCTGCGGAGATACAGTAATTTTCTTACCGTTCACATTCGCGCCCTTGCCTTTAATAGCAGAAAAACATTCTTTAAAATTAAGTTCATTTACCACTCCGATTACTGGCTGCATATTCTCGAATAATGCTATACTGATAGCAAAGCAAGGGAGGCCATGTACAAAATTGGTAGTACCGTCCAGCGGATCAATTACCCAGGTATATTTACTATTGAAGTTACCCCCGCTTTCTTCTCCCAATATTCCGCTGTGAGGTAATATTTTCAATAATCCCATAATCAGCCTCTCTTCCGACATCCTGTCCACGTATGAAACCAAATCATTAAAACCCTTTTTAATAATATGTGACGAGTTGAATTTATTCCGCTCTTTTAAAATAAAATCACCCACTTCATGAGTGAGTTCAATTACTTCTTTGCAAATGGAATTTAAATTAAGTGCCTGCTCTGACATGGTTTTTGTACTTATTTGTAAAGTAAAATATGCCTGCTACGCCTAAAATAAAAAACACGGGAGATATAAGCTGCGCCTGCGTTACGCCCACTCCAAAAATGTGGTATTTCACATTCACACGGATCAATTCAATCAAAAACCGCTCCATTCCATTGAAGACCAAATACCAGCAAAACAAAACTCCCGGTGCATGAATTTTTTTCCGCATACTCCATAAAATAAAGAAAATAATTACACCCATTATCGTCTCATAAAACGGCGTAGGAAATACACCCGGGCTAAGGACTGTGCAATAATCTCCTGTACATCCGGGAATCGGTATTCCCGAATGGTTAACATTGTGCGGATACCCATATGACCACATCCAATCGGGAAGAAAACTCAAAAATCCCGGTTTTGGATTTGGATTAGCAATTCCCCAGTCACCATCACCCGCTATCTGGCAGCCAATACGTCCGACAGCATATGCCATTATCATAGAAGGTGCCGCGGCATCTACCATGTGCAGCAAAGGAATTCCCTTTTTATGCGTATACACCAAAACAGATATTGCCCCGACAATAAGTCCGCCGTAAATGGTGAGTCCCGCAGATGAAAATAACATGGCAGGGTTCTGAAAAAAGTCACGGTAATTTTCCAGCGCATCAAATAATTTTGCACCTACAATGCCCCCGATCGCCGCTATCAGCGTAATATTACCTACTAACTGGTGAGGATAAACAAGTACTTTTTCCAGCTTAGGCTCGGGCAGTTTTCTCTTTTCTTTCTCGCGATAACTAAGAAAAGCATATATCAATCCCGCTACTATTCCACCTATAACATTACCATCGAAAGAAATTAGAACTCCCTGCGGATCTTTTTTAAATTCATCGAAATTCAGAACAACATATACTACTTTAAAAAATATTAAAAAGGCAATTACAAATGCTTCAATAAGTTCGCGTGTACTGGCTCTTTGGCCAGTCTGATTCTCGGTCGGAGTCGGCTTCAAAAGGCTCTGCTCTTCTTTTCTACGGAGTTCTTTTGACAATATCCATGCAGCAACCAAAAATGAAATTGCCATCATAGCACCAAATGTATGCAGCAATTTTAAGGGGCCGAATTTTATGCCAAACCAATCATCAAATATTTCATAAAGGGATGCGTACATAGTTTTTAGTGGTAAGTTGTAAGTGATAAGTTGTAAGCTTCATGTAGGGGCTCAATATTTTGAGCCCTTACTATTTCTCCATCTACAGTTCCTTCTTCATTAATAGCATTCAATCTCACCATATACATGGAGTTCTTCAGTATTTTATCTGATGGAATCCGCACACGTACATAGTTGTCGGTATGCCCATATTGCCAGCCATCATTAATATGTCCTTCAAATAAAACAGGTTTTTCCTGTCCTAAATTATTTGTATAAAATTGCCTTAATTTCTTTTCAGATAATATGCGCAACATGCGTGTTCTTTTCTTGCGCACATCCATCGGAACAACATCCTTACTTTCCGCTGCCAGCGTATTGCTGCGCTCGGAATAGGTGAAAGCATGCAGGTAGGAAACATCCAGTTCATTCAGGAAATTATAGGTTTCTAAAAAGAGTTCCTCCGTTTCTCCGGGGAATCCTGAAATCACATCCGCACCAATGCAACAATGCGGCATAAGCGATTTAATAAGCGCAACCCTTTCAACATAAAGTTCCCGCAAATACCGGCGGCGCATGGCTTTAAGTATGGCGTTAGAGCCCGATTGCAGTGGTATATGGAAATGCGGTACAAATTTTTCCGAGGTGGAAATGAACTTGATTATATCGTCTGTCAATAGGTTTGGCTCAATAGATGATATTCGAAAACGTACCGAAACATTCACTTTTTCCAATTCCTGAACCAATTTAAAAAACGATTCGTTATGGGTATTGGAACGCTGATGACGCGGATTGTTTAAGATTGACTCTGATTCTTTCACATCATTCTGATCATAAGCAATCTGCGTCATCCGCGTTCTATCTGATAGACCAAAATCTCCAAGGTTAACTCCCGTAAGTACAATTTCTTTTACTCCTTTACTCGCTATTTCGTAGACATCCTTAACCACATTTTCTATCGTATTGCTACGGCTTGCTCCCCGCGCCAATGGTATGGTACAGTAGGAACAACTATAATCGCAGCCATCCTGCACTTTTAAAAAACTCCTTGTTCGGTCACCCGAGGAATACGAAGAATGGAAAGGTAGGGGCACAAAATTTTGTGCCCCTACTATTTCGCAAGAATGTATTTCAGTAAATTGGTTCTTCTCTATCTTCTTTAAATACTTTGAAATATTGAATTTCTCAGATGCTCCCAATACTACATCAACGCCTTCAATTTTAGCAATTTCCTCCGGTTTTAATTGGGCATAACAACCAATCACCGCAATAAAAGCTTCGGGCGAAACATTCAATGCATTGCGCACTACCATGCGGCATTCTTTATCAGCTTCGTTAGTAACGGAGCAGGTGTTGATGATATACACATCCGCCTTCTCTTTAAAGTTAACTTTGGTAAATCCATTTTTCACCAATTGCTGCCCTATAGCCGACGATTCGGAATAGTTCAGCTTGCAGCCAAGCGTATAAATGGCAAATGTGGGATTGGCGTTCATAGAACAAAAATAGGCATTTGCGGGAAATCTAGCCTCTGCTTCGCTTCGGGATATTATCTTTGAATCCCGGCTACCCAATTATGTATATGAAATTAACCTATTATTTTATCCTCATTTTCATTCTCTTATTCCTCTCCTGCGGAAGGAATCCAAAGAATGAAAACGATAATGTTTTCAGGTATAACGAGATGGGTGATGTAACTTCCCTGGACCCTGCAGAGGCAAGGAATTTTGAAAACCTTTGGGTAGATAACCAACTATATAATGGGTTGATCCAAACAGGAGATTCTTTCAGCGTAAAACCCTGCATTGCGAAGAAATGGGAAATATCTCCGGATGGATTGACCTATACTTTTCACTTGCGGAATGATGTATTTTTCCAGGATAATGCTGTGTTTCCAAAAGGAAAAGGCAGAAAAGTAGTTGCCCATGATTTCGTTTTTACTTTCAACAGATTGCTGGACCCTAGAGTATCGGATGCAACTTCATTGTTAGAAAAAATAGATGCTGTAAATGGCTTCAACGCCCCCAATGACTCCACATTCATAATTCATTTGAAAACTCCCTTTGCTCCTTTTCTGCATATTTTACTAATGAAATATTTTTCAGTAGTACCGGAAGAAGCTGTAAAAAAATATGGAATAGATTTTGGTGAAAATCCTGTCGGCACGGGCCCTTTTCGGTTAATACGCTGGGAACATGGCAATGCCATGGTATTAAAACGCAATCCAAATTATTTTGAAAAAGACTCTGCCGGAAATAAGTTGCCTTATCTAAATGGTGTTATCATTTCCTTTTTAAAAGATGAAGAAACATCCTTCCTGGAATTTATGGATGGCAAGTTTGATATGGTTTCCGGCATTAATGCCATCAACCCACGCGTGGCTTTTACACCCGACGGACAATTGCGGAAAGAGTTTTCTGATAAAGTATATATCCAACGCACTCCATTTATTAAAACCGATTATTTAGGTTTTATTTTAGATAGCAAATCTTTCCATTCACTCCCGACGATTATGTCGGGACACAATTCACAATTAATACGGCAGGCCATAAATTATGCCATTAACAGGGAAGAGATTGTCCGCTATCTCCGCTACAATACTGGTATTCCGGCAGTAAATGGATTTATTCCTCCGTTGTTGCCCGGCCATAAAATAGTAGCCGGATATACATACAATCCTGACAAAGCAATGGAGTTATTAAAGCAAGCGGGATATCCCAATGGAA
>DATHOL010000414.1:0-3410 GCA_035484895.1 Bacteroidia bacterium
CCAAAATCCCCGTGAATATATTTGGCTTCACGTGCTCCTTTGTTTTCGCCCATTATAGTAGTAGATGTTTTCAAAAATTGTTCATTGAATCCTGTAGTTTGGCCCCAAAAACCTTTAATTACCTTAGTATGGTCCTGGCAAAGCATCGTTGGCACAGGATCCCATTTAGCTGAAAAATCAAACAGTGTAAAAAAATCATTTTCCTGGTTCAAGCCATATTTCTGAACTCTGTATGGTGACGTATCAATATCTGATTTGGCATAATCTGCAGCATTGAGATTCAACGTGAAATCACGAAAGGCAAAACAGACATCAAAGTTTAATTTTTTATTGCAATCCGGATCTGCAGGGTCACCGTCAAAAGGGGTTTGGCAAATATCTACTCCTTCTGCTGACAACGCTATATCATACGAATCGGGTGCAGAGCACATGGCAAATAGAAACCCGCCACCTGAAACGAATTCCCTGATTTTTTTCGCAACAGAAAGTTTCATTTGCGATACTTTTTGAAACCCCATTTTTTGAGCCGTCGCTTCCTGCATTTTCACATCTTCCTGGTACCATGCTGCATTTTGGAATGCCCCCCAAAATTTTCCGTATTGTCCGGTAAAATCTTCGTGGTGTAAGTGAAGCCAGTCGTATTTGGGTAATGCACCGTTCAAAATTTCTTCATCATAAATTACATCGTAAGGTATTTCTGCGTATGTGAGCGCCAGTGTCACCGCATCATCCCAGGGGAGTTTATTTTTCGGAGAATAAACAGCAATTCTAGGTGGTTTCTCCAATTTCACAGCATCCATATTCACCTCCGGATTGCTTATTTCCTGCAAGATGGAGGCTTCCTGCGCATCGGCGATTAATTCAAATTTTACGTTCCGGATTTTGCAGGCATCTTCAAAAACACTTGCATCGGGAAACATAAAACTTCCTCCACGATAATTCAAAAGCCATTCTACAGTTACGCCTTCTTTTATAGCCATATAGGCAATCCCGTATGCTTTCAGGCATTCGGTCTGGCTTTCATCCATTGGGATAAAAATATAGGTTGCATTCACATTGCTCAGTGTGAAAAGCGCAAACAGAAATAATAAAAATCTTTTTTTCATGGCCCTTAAAACGGACCTTCTTCTTCTATATCATTCATCTTCGACCCCCTGGTGATAGTTCTGGGTTCTGGAGAGTCAGCCGGATAATTATGATAGTCGCTCAAAGAAGGTTCGTCCACAAATTTAGCAAATTCTTTCTGGAATCGTAACTGAACACTATCTAAAGCCCCATTTCTATGCTTTGCAATGATAATTTCTGCCATTCCCGGAATATTCTCCGGATCCTGCATATCATAATAGTCTTCCCGGTAAACAAAGAGCACCATATCCGCATCTTGCTCAATAGCTCCCGATTCCCGAAGGTCAGATAATTGCGGGCGTTTTGCTCCTCCACGCTGCTCTACCGCACGGCTCAACTGGGAAAGTGCAATAATGGGTATATTCAATTCTTTGGCAAGGCTTTTTAACGCACGTGATATGCTGCTGATTTCCTGTTCCCGGTTTCCGCGCATATTATCGCTGCCGCTGGTCATTAATTGAAGGTAGTCAATCACAATCATTTTGATATCATGATTTTCTTTCAAACGGCGTGCTTTTGCACGTAATTCAAAAACAGACAGTGCTGCTGTATCATCAATATATATAGGCGCATCCGATAGTTTGGCAACCTTCGAGGTAAGCTGTTCAAATTCGTAATCTTCCAATTCCCCTTTCCTTAATTTACTCAGTGAAAGTTCTGTTTCGCTTGAAATCAAACGTTGTGCCAACTGCAGATTGGACATTTCAAGAGAGAATACGGCAACCGCTGCCCCGTATTCAATGGCGGCATTGCGGGCAAGGGTAATGGCAAGGGCTGTTTTACCCATACTCGGCCGTGCAGCCAAAATAATAAGATCGGAAGCCTGCCATCCGGAAGTGAGCCTGTCAAGGTTGGTAAAACCACTCGGAACTCCTGTAAGGCCCGTGCCTCTGTTACGTGCCGCCTCCACCTGTTTAATGGCATCATGTATCAAGCTACCTGCCTTGGCCGGGTCTTTCTTAATGTTTTGATCAGCTATGGCAAAAAGATTTTTCTCTACTTCATCCAGCAGAACGAAAACGTCAATACTATCATCGTACGAGTTCTCAATGGTTTCGGAAGAAAACCGTATCAGCTCCCGCTGAATAAACTTTTGCAAAACAATACGGGCATGGTATTCAATGTTGGCAGAAGATGCAATTTTGCTTGTAAGTTGGGATATATAATAGGCTCCGCCAACAGATTCCAGTTCGCTGTTTTTTCTCAGTTCATTGGTAACCGTTAATATGTCAATCGCTTCAGAACGCTCAAACAAGTGGCGGATTGCGGCAAAAATCTTTTTGTTGGCATCTTTATAAAAGGCATCTTCGCGTAAAATGTCAATGACACTGGTAAGCGCTTCTTTTTCTAACATGAGTGCGCCCAATACGGCTTCTTCCAATTCAACCGCCTGGGGTGGCATTTTGCCCATCTCGAGTTCCACGAAATTGAGGGCTGTATTTTTTTTATTATATTGTTTTTTATTGTTCATTTTTGCTATCGGAAGCCGATTATTTTTTATTTGGGGAACCAAAAATATAAAAATAGAAATGCATGAAGGGTTATAACTTATGAACAATGCCTTATCTTCCTATTTATAAATGAATTATGCTTTTGTATTAAATAATTTTTCGTAAATTTACGGAATGCTCAAAAAAAATATTATATTGCTTTTCGGTCTTTTTTTGGGAATATACTCCTGTAAGAAGGATTCGCCCCCCGGTTACCCTGCTGTAGTAATATCTTCTCCTTATTCCCAGGAGTATTTTAACGTGCCAACCACTATACATGTTACCGGATCGGTGAGCGATGCAAAATCACTGACCGCAGTAACGGTATATATTGCCAATAGCCAAAATACCCCGGTGGAACATTCCATTCAGGTTCCTGTTACTTCCAATAATATGAGTATTTCCCTCATATATTCATTGAATGATATACATATGGCGGGTGGAGAATATTATATGACAATAACAGCATCTAACGGAACAAATACGCAAAGCGCTTTTGCGAAAATTTATGTAGATGCCCTGCCTACCCAGCGAACAGCCATATATGCCGTTACCCGCAACGGCGCCGGAATTAATGCCTGGAAAATAAATTCCTCATTTCAGGATTCACTTAGTTATACCGTCTCAGGTGACTATTCATCATCTGATGTGAATTCTTATTACCAGCAATTTTACATTGCGGCACACGATTCAGGAAATATGAATGTGTATGCAGTTCCCGATGCGGCTCCGTATTGGAGTATTACCGGTGATGTTACACCTGCCCCTTACTTCACCAATATATATTGCAAGGAA
>DATHOL010000415.1:0-4188 GCA_035484895.1 Bacteroidia bacterium
TGGAGTTATACCTTTACCGATAATATCTTTTCATCGGATGAAGTAACCTGTTATTCGTTGCGTGAATTTAAAGATGGCTTTACCCATCATATAGATTATGCAATAAATGCTATCGACCAGCAGTATATGCTATTAGGTTCCACCGGAAAAAATATTTACAAACGCAAAAAATAGCCCAAGAAATGTATAAATACATCCTTATCCTTCCCGCATTTGCACTATTTGCAAGTTGTGGCCAGAATTGCAAGAAAACAGATACCGCTGCCGCCTTAAATAAAGACAGCTTAAAGGCCGTACTTATAAATGCGGATAAAAAATTCTGTGAAGCATCACTTAAAATAGGCTTTAATCATGCCAGAATGGAACTTGTAAGTGATAATGCTATTGAAAGCGGGGAGGGCTCGATGCCATTAGAAGGTAAAAAGGCTATCGGTGACTTTAATGCAACGCACCCTGATACCAGTTTCACATTGCAGTGGACGCCGCTTAAAGCTGAAGTGGCTGCTTCCGGTGACCTGGGCTATACCTTTGGTGGTTGGACCATGAAGGCTAAAACAAAAGCCGGCCATGATACGAGCTTATATGGAAATTATATCACCATTTGGCAAAAACAAGCAGACGGCACATGGAAATATGTGTACGATGGAGGGAATGATACCCCAAAACCGGTAACGGAATAGCCTGGGTTTGTTGAAAAATATTCATAAATAAACGGGTTGGGCTAAGGGTTGATGGCTTAAATTCGCCGAGTTAAACCTAGTTTCGTTTTAACCGGAAGATTTATGAAAGTAACGTATTACGGACATTCCTGCTTTGGTGTTGATGTGAATGGCAAGCATTTGTTGTTTGACCCGTTCATTACTTATAACCCATTAGCATCTAGCATAAAGGTTGATGATATTAAAGCTGATTATATCCTGCTTTCGCATGCCCACCAGGACCATGTTGCCGATGTTGAAAATATCGCAAAGCGAACGGGAGCCATGCTCATTTCCAACTTTGAAATTTGCATGTATTTTGCAAAAAAAGGCATCGCTACGTTTCACCCAATGAATACCGGAGGCGTTTTTTCAATCCCTGAATTTTCGATAAAAAGTGTATCTGCCTTACATTCCAGCAGTTTTGATGACGGAACGTATGGAGGTAGCCCGGGCGGATTTGTTATTTCGTCTGATTTAGGAAGTTTTTATTATGCCGGAGATACCGCACTTACATACGATATGAAGCTTTTGGGAGATGAGGATAAACTCGCATTTGCCTTTTTACCTGTTGGCGACAACTTCACCATGGGTTATTCTGATGCAATTAAAGCTTCCGATTTTATCAGGTGCGATAACATTATTGGCATGCATTACAATACGTTCGACCTGATTAAAATTGATACCGATAAAGTGGAGCGGGCATTTGAAAAAGCCGGTAAGAAAATAGTGTTTATGAATATAGGGGAAACCAAAGAAATTTAGTTAAAAAAATAAAAAATGGGAAAAATAATTGCCGTTGCAAACCAAAAAGGCGGAGTAGGAAAAACTACCACAGCTATCAATCTGGCCGCTGCTTTGGCAGTACTTGAACATAAAACACTGTTAGTGGATGCCGACCCTCAGGCAAATGCTACATCCGGTGTTGGGTTTGACCTCAAGAAAATAAAAGCAGGATTATACGAATGTATAATAGACAGTGTGCAACCAAAGGATGTTATCCTTACAACGGAAACACCTAACCTGGATTTGCTGCCTGCCCATATTGACTTGGTAGGTGCAGAAATTGAAATGATAAACCTGCCGAACCGCGAAAAGATGATGAAAGCGGCTCTGGCTAAAATTAAAGATGATTACGAATTTATCATTTTAGATTGTTCTCCGTCATTAGGATTAATTACGCTGAATGCATTGACTGCCGCAGATTCCATAATTATCCCCATACAATGTGAATACTTTGCATTGGAAGGGCTGGGCAAACTTTTACAGACCGTTAAGTTTGTGGAAGAACGCTTGAATCCGGAATTGGAAATGGAAGGTATTTTGCTCACCATGTATGATGGGCGCTTGAACCTTTGCAACCAGGTGGTGGAAGAAGTAAAAACCTATTTCCAGCAGATAGTATTTGATACAATTGTACACCGTAATATTAAACTGAGCGAAGCGCCGAGTTTTGGCAAGACCATCATTATGCATGATGCAGCATCGCGCGGAGCACTTAACTATTTGCACCTTGCACGCGAAGTGTTACAAAAGAATAAAATGACCCGCCTCAAGCAAAGCGAAAAGGTCATTAATATTGAAGAAAACTAAGAATGAACCAGAACCCAAAGAAGAAATCCCTCGGAAGAGGATTGAGCGCTTTGCTCGATTCGGATGAGGCTGTAGAAACAGTTGCACATTCATCGTCCTCGCACAGCAGCACACAGCATGGCGGCATATCGCAAATACTAATTGAGCAGATAGAAGTAAACCCTTTTCAGCCACGTACCCGTTTTGAAGAAAAAGCCCTGAAAGAATTAGCCGATTCCATTGTTCATTATGGATTGATTCAGCCTATAACTGTTAGAAGAGTTAGCAAGGACAAGTACCAGTTAATTTCGGGCGAAAGAAGGTTTAAAGCATCACAGGTTGCAGGACTGAATGAAATACCGGCATACGTACGTTTAGCGGATGATAAAGCCATGCTCGAAATGGCGCTTATTGAAAACACGCACCGGGAAGATTTAGACGCCATAGAGATTGCAATGGGTTACCAGCGCCTGATAGAGGAATGCGGATTGACCCAGGAAGAACTTTCCGATAAATTAGGCAAGGATAGAAGTACTGTTACCAATTACCTGCGCCTGTTAAAACTTCCGCCCGTAATTCAATTGGCTATACGCGAAAAGAAAATTACCATGGGCCATGCCCGTGCGCTTATTAATATTGATAACCCGATTAACCAGCTTAGCGTATTCGATAAAATATTGGATGAGTCGCTAAGTGTGCGCGATACCGAAGAAAAAGCAAAAATTGCAAAAGGCAAAGCACCTGCAAAAAATAATAAGAACGGAATAAGCCCGGACGACAAGAATATCGAAAAGAACCTTTCCGGCAAATATGCATCTAAAGTGAAAATTAACCGTTCAGGTGAAAAAGGTAAAATCGTTATTGCTTTTTCATCCGACGAGCAGTTCCATAAGATTTTAGAGTTATTGCATGCCGGTCAATAAAACAGCCAAGTGGAAAGTGGAAAGTGAAAAGTGGAAAGGTAAAAAGCCATCTTTAACTTTTCACTTTCCACTTTCTACTTTTGTATTTATTGTTGTTGCCTGTTTATTTTTTTTCAATCTTTCTGCTCAAGATACTACTGAGGTTAAAGAAAAAAAAGTTCACCCGCACTCCCCTGCCAAAGCAATGCTTTATTCGGCTGTATGCCCGGGTCTCGGACAGATATATAATAGAAAATATTGGAAACTCCCTATTGTTTATGTCGGGCTTGGGGTCGCTGCTTACTTTATCATAACCAACCAACGATACTATAACACATACAAGGATGCCTTTTCAAATCCAAACAATCAATACTATGGTCTATACTCCCCTTCGGAGCTATCCAGTATTGTTGATTATTACCATAAAGACAGGGACCTCTCCATTATTATTGCTGCCGGAATTTATCTATTGCAAATTGTAGATGCCAATGTAGATGCGCAATTGCATGGCTTTAATGTAACCGACGATATTTCGCTGCACTTCTCCCCCGGCCTTACTCCTAACCCTATGAGCGGCACCATGTGCTTTACACCGGGCTTTTCCTTGGTGAAAAAACTCTAGACCGAGCCGGATTTGCAATAATTTTACTAGATTTTTTCCACTCTTTGCGTCACATTGCGTCGCACTTTTCCCATGTTTTAGAAATGCTGAAAAACAAAGAATTGGGTTCTTTATTATTTGGAACAGAACTTGTTGCGCTTATGTCGCACCGGAGCCAATATGAAAATGGAAGTTAGCTATAAAAAAAGTGCATCGTAAATGTGTGGTATTTATTTGCCACAGATTTCAAAGATTAAGAAAGCGAAATACACTAATTTTAGTGCTTATCATGGTGGTCGTCATGATCATGGTGGTCATCATCTACATGGTGATACCTGTGGTTCTCGTGCCATTCATGTCCGCCCCCATCATGATAATACCAAATGTTTTCCCTCTGGTAATAGCCACCTACGGG
>DATHOL010000416.1:0-4228 GCA_035484895.1 Bacteroidia bacterium
CTTCAGTTTTTTAATTATAATAGATAGAACATGGAATCTGCAATGGACGAAAGCCTCAATAGTATAAATGGCTGCGTTTCTTTTTAGTATTTTTGCATGATACTTACTATTTACTAAACCGCACATTTACTTATATATGAACTGCATAATTACAGGGCTACCTACACAAGACTATATTGAAAACGATACTTATATTGAATATTCGATAGATTACAAAAGGAAGCCCTATAAGTTAAAATTTCCCAAAAAGGACGAGTTGTTTGATGATTATAAAAAAGCCTTGAAATCTCTTTTATTTAGGGGAGAATGGCCATTTGACCCTGACACTCTAATAACCAAACATCTAATGGGAAAGATGATTGGTTGGCTTCAGTATCCCAATATTAACGATTTCGATAAAAAAGTTTTAGCGTACTTAGAATGGCTTTATAAAAATGGTGGCAAGGAACATAATCCGCTTTATTTTGTACCTTCAGAATATTGGCAAGCCCGGGCAAATAATGAGGAGGAGTTTGGAAGAATATTAGAGGATTTGGAATATAAAGCCTACATCACTATACCTATCAACAATGAATTTAAACTTACCAAAGAAGGGACACAGAAAGTAGAAAACATCCAAACTCAACAACCTGAGAGCATTCTAAAGAAGTACGCTACGGTCTATAAACCAAGAATAGCCATAATAAATGCAACCCACGATGAAATAGCAGCCAATAGACTAAATAATTACTTTCATAGTAAAGGGTTCTCAACTATTAAGTATGGTGACTTGGAAGATGATGCCTTTGTTGGTAGTGGACGTATTCATAATCTCCGCAGTATTATCAGGGAAGAAAACGGCAATCGTTCGGCGGAGTATTGGGTTTTTATAAAGAGTGCTAACTCAGACAAAAACCTTGCCTATGGCTCTTTGCTCACTGTTGCTGCCGAATTACACCATGAATTAGGTCGAAAAAGATACCCTAATATGATTTCAATTGCTGTCACTGATGATTCCAAGTATTATACTTGGCCTGTGTATGATGAATACTACAATCATTTTTTTGAAGCACGGCTTGAAGGCGGAAAAGAACGCCTTGCTGAAGCTATTTTGATTGATTGGGTGGAAATGCAGAATAAAAAGCTAAAAACAAAGGAAATCTTTTGGAAGTGGTTTTTAGACCTCTGCAATCAATTAACCACAAATTCGATATTACTTAGACCTTCAGATATTAGTGAACTTATAGAATCAGAAGAAAAGTTAAAGCGGATTCTGGACGAGCTAATCAATGATAATCTGATTGCTGTTCGCCAGCTTCCGGGAATAAAGAACGACCAATTTGAATATGAAATAACAATACATACAGAGGAAGACAGGAAGGGACAGGGAGAAGAATCTATTAGTAACTATCTCGATATTAATCCGATAAAAAGCATTGAACGGATTTTCAAAAATTTCCATAAAGTTGCGATGGCACTCAGAGAAAGGAGAGAAGATAATGCCACCCTAACAATTAATAATGAGTATGATGTACAGGATTTGCTACACTCGCTTTTGCAGTTGTATTTTGAAGATGTACGAAAAGAAGAAGGCAACATAAGTGATGCGGGTAGCAATACACGGTTGGACTTCCTTTTAAAAAATGAAAACATCGCTATTGAAGTTAAAATGACCCGTGAAAACCTAAAAGACAAAAAAATATGTGATGAGTTAATAGTAGATATTGCCCGGTACAAAGAACATAAGAATTGTAAAACCTTAGTAATCTTTATTTATGATAAAGGGTATTATCTGAGAAACCGAGGTGGTGTAATTAGAGACTTGGAAAAGCACAAGACAACTGAAATGGATATTAAGGTATATATTATGCCTCCATTATAGAAGGCGATATTTATAAAAATAGATAATTTATCTACTCCCAAATATAATAATGGATTTAACGGTAAAAGACATAGAACTATTGGCAAATGACCAAAACAAGTCAAACTACGAAACGCTTTACCAGCTCATTGTAAATGAATTTGAAAATGCATTACGGAATACCGACATAAAAACAATGACTAATGAAAAGATGAAAACAATGGGAACTTGTGGCATTTACTTAAGTTCTATTGTTGAATTATTGCATACGACAAGAGACCTGATGCAAAAAGGATTCATTGAAAGTGGAGGTACAGTTGCTGCTGCTCTATGGGAACGAGCCTTAACTTTAAGAGAAATTCTTATTGACCCTGAAAAAAACTCAGAAATTCATGTAAGGCACATAAAAGTAAAAACAACTCCTTGGACTATATGGGGGATGGTAAATGATGTTATTGAAGACGAACATAGAAAAAAAATACTTTAGACGCATTAATAGATTATACTAAACTATATAGAACTACTACAAAAGGTGTTGAGGCCGTCAGAGACTTTGCTGACCAACTAAGGAGTATTGTTTCCTTAAATGTCCCTAAAATAATTATTACAACTCCAGATGAAATGGGTAAGGACTTTTGGGAGCATTTAGTCGAGATTGATAAAAAAATGATAAATTCTATTTAGGCACGGTGAATAACTGTGCCTTTTTATGAAATGTTTTTACCTTTGCAATGTGTAGAACATGGGGTAATTAAGTTTCCCTATCTTTTTGTTGCTATTATGTGCGTAAAATTTATGAAACCACTATCAATAAAGGAAAATATATGTTTTTAAATATAAGCTTTGCTTAACAGGTAGTGTGGTAATGGATAACTGTATTAAAATAGTTCCTCAAATAGTTCCATTTTTTGTGTTCTTTTGGTGAACCAGCCGCAAACTATCAAACCCTAAAATTCACCCGAAGCCCCGACAAATAAAGAGAGTTAAACCACAGAGCGTTCACTGCAATTTCACCGTTTTACTCCTGAACGAAGTGAAGAATCTCTTTTTAGAGAAGAGATCCTTCGCCTCACTCAGGATGATAAAGTCACGGGCTGAATAGTTGAAAAATGATAACTTTGCGCCCTAATTTTTCATTTATATGACCAACGCATTTTTTAAGGTTCCAACCGCTAAAAACGAACCCATATTAGGCTATAGGCCCGGAAGCCCGGAAAAAGATATTCTTAAAAGCACCATCCAGAAGATGATGGGCGAAAAGAAAGATATACCTATGCACATAGGTGGTAAGAAAATCCGCACGAAAAAGCTGGTGACTCTTTCTCCCCCACATAACCATAAACATATTATTGGCCACTATCACAAAGGCGATGCCAGCCATGTAAAAATGGCTATTGATGCGGCAATGAAAGCCAAACACGATTGGGCAAACCTGCCCTGGGAACAACGCGCATCTGTATTTCTGCGTGCCGCCGATTTAATGGCCGGTCCGTATAGGGCTGCTATGAATGCAGCGACTATGATTGGCCAATCGAAAAATGTATTCCAGGCAGAGATAGATTGCGTTTGTGAGTTAGCTGATTTCTACCGTTACAATGTACAATTCATGACCGAGATTTATCACCAACAACCGGAATCAGCTCCCCTAATATGGAACAGAACGGAACATCGTCCATTGGAAGGATTTGTGTTTGCTTTGACTCCATTTAACTTTACCTCCATTGCCGGCAACTTGCCCTCTGCTCCGGCGCTCATGGGCAATACGGTAGTCTGGAAACCGTCACATGCGCAAATTTATTCCGCTAGTCTTATTATGGAAATTTATGAGAAAGCGGGCTTACCTCCCGGCGTTATTAATCTTATTTATACTTCAGGCCCGGAAGCGGGAGATGTGATTTTCTCCCATCCTGATTTTGGCGGAATACACTTTACAGGCTCTACTTCTGTGTTTAACGGAATATGGAAAACAATTGGGGATAATGTGGCAAAATACAAGTCATATCCACGATTAGTGGGCGAAACCGGTGGAAAGGATTTTGTGGTTGCACATCCTTCATCAGACCCTAAAACAATTGCTACTGCCCTTTCAAGGGGTGCTTTTGAATACCAGGGACAGAAGTGTTCGGCTGCTTCACGTGCCTACATTCCCCAATCGATGTGGAAGGAAGTAAAACAATTATTACAAGATGACATCGAATCCTTTAAAATGGGTGATGTGGATGATTTTACCAACTTTATCAATGCTGTAATTGACGAAAAATCTTTCGATAAAATTGCTGCCTATATCAATGGAGCCAAGAAAGACAAAAACGCCCAAGTTATTATCGGTGGTAAGTGTGATAAATCGAAAGGATATTTCATTCAGCCTACCGTAATTCAAGTCCTCAA
>DATHOL010000417.1:0-4758 GCA_035484895.1 Bacteroidia bacterium
AAAACCCCATGCCCATACGGTACTATCGTAACGGAGTGCAACAGAAAAATTTTCCCGGATGACTATTTGCTTTACGCTTTTCATAAAACCAACATTGCCCGGACCATGTACCATTACAGGAGTATTTTGTTCAGTGGTATCGTTAATTCCTAATTGGCCGTTTCCGTTAGCGCCCCAGTCGCGAACTATGCTGTCGCTGCTGCATAATGCTGCGGAATGAGCCGTACCCGCACTGATAGTTTGGGCGGATAAGTTTATACTACTATATGTAAGCGCCCCACATATGGAAAGTATATTTAAAGTTGTCTTTTTCATGATTGTTAAATTTGTTTTAAATTGATAAATTAATTTTATGGGGCAAAACTACACCTGCCGCAATGCATGCAGCTTACATTGTTCTTTACTAGAGTTGTATAAATCACAGATTCTATAAAATTGACTGAAGCTACCGGCAACAGTAATGTATTCAATTAATGTAAAGTCGGGTTTCCGACCGGCCTAGTCTTCCTCCAAATAAAACTCGTTTGCATGAGCGTTGGATTTTATCCCCGGGAAAATTTCACTCAGTTGTTCTTCAGTCATTTCAAAAGGCCTCTCACAAAACTTATTTACAGTATTGTAATATTTTCTGCGCATCCGGTTTTTATATACTTGATGGATGGGTGCGGCTAACATTATTATAGGCAAGGGCAATGCAATGAATGCAATAAACAGAAAGGAAAGAATGGATGGTATTGATAGCGTCATATATCCCTGACAAATTTCTTTGAGATAATCTTAACCGGTATTCAAATGTACTAATTAAAATCAATGTGCATTACTTTAATAATTGCCTGTCTGGTTTCCCGCTTCTTGGTTCTTAACTATCTTTGTATCGCTTATATCTTATATCTCATAGCTTATATCTAAATGTTATACCTTGTCCCAACTCCCATCGGCAACCTTGAAGATATTACCATCAGGGCTTTGCGCATATTGCGCGAGGTGAATCTTATCCTGGCGGAGGATACCCGTAAGACTTCCATCTTGCTGAAGCATTACGAGATTACAACCCCTGTAATAGCATATCATCAGCATAACGAACATCACCTTACGGCACGTATTGTCGACCGTATTGCCAATGGAGAGAGCATAGCCATAGTTACAGATGCCGGTACTCCGGGTATCTCCGACCCCGGTTTTTTATTAGTTCGCGAATGTGTTGCACAAGGCGTTAAAACGGAATGCCTGCCCGGTGCTACTGCACTCATTCCCGCTTTGGTTAATTCCGGATTGCCCTGCGATAAGTTTTACTTTGAAGGCTTTTTACCACACAAAAAAGGCAGGAACAAAATAATGGAATCGTTAAAGGAGGAGGAAGTAACCATGGTATTCTATGAATCGCCATTCCGGTTGCTAAAAACGCTTGAGCTTTTCGCAGCCACCTTCGGGCCGGACCGTAAGGCAGCCGTATCGCGGGAATTGAGCAAACTTCACGAAGAAAATGCAAGGGGCACGTTGGCCGAACTTATTGCACACTTCTCTGCCGCAACCATTAAGGGTGAGATAGTTATAGTGGTGGCAGGGAAGAATGATAAACGATGAACGATAAGCTATGAACGATGAATTGAACTACCTATAACTCAATTAAGTTTATCGTTTATAGTTCATGGTTTATCGTTTTTTCGCATATTTGCATTCCAAAATTTAAAAATCATATACTATGAACCGTAAAATAACTTTTGCAATTATTGTTTGCTCTGCATTATTCAGCTACACTGTAAAGGCGGGTTCTTTGCCGGCCGATACCAATAAAATGGATGCAAGAGGACAGAAACAGGGGCTATGGATTGAAAACCTGGGCCCTACAAAATGGGAAGGTATGTATGTAGATAACAAGAAAGAAGGTGTTTGGGTAAGCCACCATACCAATGGCATTTTAGATGAACTTATGACCTACAAAAACGGTCTGCGCAACGGCGCCGATTACAATGTGGATAACAACGGATATTACCACAGCGAAAAAAATTATACCAACGACACCCTCGATGGCGTTGATGTGGAGTATTCGCCCGGCGGAAAAGTTACCGCTGAAAAGAACTACAAAATGGGGGTTCTCCATGGCATTTATATGATGTACAGCACATCCGGAATGGTTGGAGAAGAGGGCATGTATAAAATGGGCAAAAAGGAAGGAGACTATAAATGGTATTACTCCGATGGCAAAATTGCTTCGAAATACCATTATGCAAATGGCATTCAAGATGGTCCGTTTGAAAGCTATTATGAAAATGGCAATATCCTGAGTAAAGGAATGCATGTGAAGAATGTTTACGAAGGGGAATATGATGAGTTCTTTGAAAATGGCAACCCTAAAAAAGTAGGCCATTATAAAGCCGGAAAGGAAGTGGGAGAATGGAAGGAATGGGCTGAAGATGGCCGTTTGAAAGTGCAAGGTTCTTATACTGACGGAAAAAAAACCGGCAAATGGACCGAATACAATGATGACTTTACTCAATTAACCACCACCAAATATTCAGATGGAAAATTAACCGGTGCGGCTGATGTGAAAAAGGTAACCCCTCCGCCTATACCTCCCGGTGCTGCTGCAGCAGAAAAGAAAGATGACAAGAAACCTGCGCCGGTTCCCGTTCCACTCCCCGGGCCAAAAAAGTAGTTTTAATTAGTTATTTAAACCAGTTTCTCTTTCACTAAATATTCCGCAATTTGAACTGCATTAGTGGCAGCACCCTTTCGCAGATTGTCTGCCACTATCCATATATTTAAGGTGCGTGGCTGCGATTCATCCCTGCGAATGCGGCCCACAAATACTTCATCACGCCCTTCAGCATCTATCGGCATAGGATAGAAATTTTTGAACGGTGCATCCATCACCATTAATCCGGGACTATTTGCCAGTACCTGTCTTGCTTCAGCTAATTCAAATTCATTTTCAAATTCAACATTCACAGCTTCAGAATGCCCGCCCTTAACAGGTATGCGGACACAAGTAGCAGTAACGCTAATATTATCATCGCCCATTATCTTTTTTGTTTCATTCACCATTTTCATTTCCTCTTTGGTGTAATCATTTTCCAAAAACACATCTATATGCGGAATAACATTCATATCAATAGCATGCGGATAGGCTTTAGCTCCTTCCTTGCCCATTCTTTCGTCCATCATTTGTGAAACACCCTTGTGCCCTGTACCCGATACAGACTGATAGGTAGAAACCACAATACGTTTTATTTTATACTTTTTATGCAGAGGATATAACGCCACTACCATTTGTATAGTTGAGCAATTCGGATTGGCAATAATCTTATCGGATTTGGTAAGCACATTCGCATTTACTTCGGGAACAATAAGTTTTTTGGTTTTATCCATTCTCCAGGCAGAAGAGTTATCAATTACCGTTGTTCCAGCTTCAGCAAAAAAGGGAGCCCATTCTAACGATACGCTTCCACCCGCAGAAAATAAGGCAATATCCGGTTTGGCTTTAACGGCATCCTGCAAGGAAATTACTTTATGATTCTTTCCTTTAAAAGCTACTTCCATGCCAACGGACTTCTCGGATGCGACCGGAATAATTGTATCTACCGGAAAATTCCGTTCCTGCAATACATTAAGCATGGTTCGTCCGACTAAACCTGTTGCGCCTACTACCGCTATTTTCAAAACAATTATGAATTATGAGTTATGAATTATCTACCATTATTCCGGCACAAAAGTACACCAAAAAATCATGAGTATGAAAACACCAATGCTGCACTTTTATACGGGTTATGCAATACAGTATAAGCCCATTACTATCACACAGTCAATTTATTATTACGTAAGAGGAATTTAAAACTACTGTTACCCGTTTTTTGCGCTAGCAAATGGTGATAAATCGGGAATAAATGTGATGTAAACCCACCCCTGCCCCTCCAAAGTGGGGAAATTAGCGCTACTTAAACAGTAAATTTATCACCCCCGAAGCTGATTTTTTTACCGCGCTAAAGAGTTTGTCTTTTATATCGTGTGGGTCTTTTTGTATATCCATAGCTGTTTCAACACCTTGTGAAACCAATAGCTCTATTATTTCCGTCTTTTTTTCTTTCCCCTTTTTAAATCGGTCGCCAATAAAACTGTTGATTACAATTCCACCTAAATGTTCACTTATGTATTCGGCCTGAAGGCTTATTTCTTGTTCTTTAGCCTTGCACTTAAGGGCTAATTCCGCCTTCCTGATATGCAGTGCTTCCAACGCATTTATTCTGGGTGTTGCCATATTACTCATTATTAGTATTGTCGGTTAACTGAACTATTTTTTCTATCATATACTTTTGCAATCTTTTACTGCCAAAAGCTACAAAGAACCATAGCAGAAGCAAGTAAACACCTCCCGAAATAAGAAAGCCGAATCCATAGCTATGGAGCCATGATCCAATAAAAAAAGACATAGCAATGAATATAGATAAAAAAATAAGGGCAACAATTAGCATTCCTACAATAGCGGCAAAAATCAAGGAGGCCACCTTGGCCACATATTCTATTAAAGAGAGCCGGGTAAGCTCTGTTTTAAGTTCTACATATTCCAGTATCTGAGCCTTCAGGGCTTTAAGAGGTTCTTCGGTGTTGATGTCCATAGCTAATTTTAAATAATGAGTAATGAGCATCAAAGTTAGTTATAAGTTATGAGTTATAAGTTATTATCCATTCAGTATAGAAAGAACAACAAGCCAATTCGGTCATAATTCATAACTTATAACTCATAACTTATAACTAAATGTT
>DATHOL010000418.1:0-6508 GCA_035484895.1 Bacteroidia bacterium
TTTAGCAATTGTTCCTTTTGCCGGAAACAGCACGGAACCCATAAGCGATACATCGCAATACAGGGATTTTAATTTTGGATATGGATGGGAAGGTAAAATTGAAACTTCGCTAATTCTTGGAAATATTGCTACTATAGGCGCAACTTATTATTATTTTATGGTTCATGCAATTAACAGTGTGGGTGTGGACGAACCCGGAATTGGCAGTTTGGGAAATAACTTCACCGGAATTTTAGAACCCCGCATTACTTTCCGGATTTATAAGAATTTGAGTATTGGTGGTGAATATTATCTCTATTCTCAATCTCATACGTATAGTAATTATCCTGCTTCTTTTACAAATCATTCCGAACAGGAAATATTTCTTGAATTCTACTTTGAAGACCCGCAACGCAGAGGACATTTTAACCTATAATAGTTGAAGATTATGAGAACTAAAATTGTACTGCTTTTTTTATTATTGTTTGGAGTTTTAAAACCTGTTTTTTCCCAGGTAAACCCAAAAGACACTACAAAAAAAGACACCAGCAAGCTTGGAAAAATAGTTCAAACAATTATTAAGGATACCACGCCAAGAAAAGAGGAAACAAAAAAGGATACATTAATAGAAAAGAAATTAGAAAGACACTTTTATGGTATCCGCCAATTCGGATATGAAACCTATCTGTGGGCAAAAACACCCTTCCATTGGCGACCCACTGACTGGGAAAGGTTTGGAATAACATTGGCAGGAACGGGTGCATTAATGACTGTTGATGAACCGCTCAATAAATTGTCTCAGGGCAACCAGCGTTACTATTATAGTGCTCCTATAGTAGCCGGCAGGGTTTATGGCGAATGGTATACTATTGGTACAGTAACCGCAGCTTTTGGCGGGTATGGAATATTGGCTCATGATACAGCTGCCAAAAAAATAGCAATTGAATTATTCCAGGCTGGGGTATATGCCGAAGCCATAACAGAAATCCTCAAATATATTACAGGGAGAGCCAGGCCATTACAGGATGAAGGAGCTTTTGTATATCACCCGCTTAATATAAATAATCTGTATGAGTCTTTCCCCAGCGGACATGCTACAAGCGCCTTCGCTCTTAGCACGGTAATGTTCCGCCATGCGCACTCCACATTCTGGAAAATAATGGCTTTTGTGCCGGCCGGATTTACAGTCTTCTCCCGCTTTTACCAGGATTGGCATTGGCCTTCCGATCTGTTTTTTGGCGCAGCTACAGGTTTTGCTACCGGCATGTGGGTAGTAACTCTGCATGAAAGACCATTGCATAAAATCAATATTCCGGCAGATGATAAATAATGCTTCCTGATTCAACATGAAAACAAATAGATTTACATATAAAATTACTTTCACCTTAATTAATGTCCTGTGTAGTCACCTGGTTTTTTGCATTTCCTCCGGTACAAATAAATCACCGGCAGATACAAATAAGATTTTTTTGTATGATACACTGGTAAATAAAAAAAGGACCGTATATAAATTAAAACCGGTTGTTGATATTCCCATAGTTGCAGTTTGTGGAGGATGGTCAGGTTATTTATTGCTGACACAAATTTATTCCAAAGGGCCATCTACCCAGCAACAGATTATGAGCCTTGATATAAACAGTATCAACCCTATAGATAGAATGGCAGTATATCCGTATAACGCTTCTCTTGATAAAAACAGTTACTATCCCTTCTATGCCGCTTTTCCACTTCCGTTAGTATTTTTCCTTACAGGTAATAATATGCGAAGTGATTTTCCAAAACTCGCATTCCTTTACCTGGAAACGCTTTCAGTTACCGGCCTGTTTGGAACCTCTGCAACCAACTTTGTAAACCAATACAGACCTTATGCCTATACTTCAAGTACCTCTATTGAACAAAAAGTGAGCCAAAACTCAAAAAATTCATTTTATGCCGGACATGTAGAAATTATTGCAACTTCAACCTTTTTTTTATCTGAAGTTTATTCCAGCTATTACCCCGAATCAAAAATAAAATGGTTGTTTTTTGTTCTGTCCGGTGCAGCTACTGCAGGAATGGGGTATGCGAGAATAACCGCCGGAATGCATTTTCCGTCCGATGTTTTATTAGGAGCCGGAGTTGGAGCATCATCGGGGATATTAGTGCCGTATTTTCATAACCATAAAATAATTAAGAATTCAGATTTGAGCTTTGCACCTTACGGTGATGATAATACTTATGGACTTTCAGTAGTCTATAAATTTTAAAATTGGGAATTATGAATACCAAAACAATGGGAATTATTTTAGTTGTAATCGGAATTATTATGATGATATATACAGGATTCGATTACATAACCACTAAAAAGGTAGTTGATATAGGCAGCCTCCAGGTAAATCAGAAGGAACATCACCCTGTTGAATGGTCACCTATAGTGGGTGGAATTCTGCTATTAGGCGGAATAGTAATAATTCTCTCAAGCAAAAAAACGAATTAATAACCATACAAAAACTTGATTATGAAAAAGCAAATAAATACGTTTATTTTTTTTGCAGCAATAGGAATGTTATTGTCCTCATGCAGTAACCTATCTAAAATATCAATTGCTAAACGACATTACAGAAGTGGCTACTATGTTAATTTCGGCCAAAAGAACCATACTTCCGCAACTGCCATAACTGCTGCCAGAATATCTGCAAAACCAAACCCCAAACCCCAAGTTCCTTCTGCAATAATAGCAGCAAAACAAAGCAACCCTATTGCGGTAAATGCTTCAAAAGCCACAGAGGTAAACATTAGCGCCCCTCAAAAAGTCACCAACCCAATAGAAATAAAGCACATTAACAACATAAGTACCTATTCGACACCTTCCTTTGCTCCTAACATTTCAGCCACTGTTACCCATAGCAGTGAATCAGAAAGTGAAGCGCATGCAAGGGTAGATGTAGATGTTTCTTATGTTGTAATAATTCTATGTGCCATTTTTATTCCGCCTCTCGGAGTGGGATTAATGTACGGGATTGACAGTTATTTCTGGATTGATTTAATACTTACCTTATTATTTTTCTTTCCGGGAATGATATTTGCGTTGATTGTGGTATTGATGTAAATAGTGTACTTTGTAGAAAAGTAGGACTTTATGAAATGGGTGAATTACATTTTTTGGTTCGCTTCTCTTATCTTTTCATCAAGCTTATTTGCAGGCCCGCCATACGATACCGATGACCCTGAACCGGTGGATTTTCAACATTGGGAGTTTTATTGCTCATCAATGGGTTCTGCAAGTGCAGGTATTTGGATGGGCACCGCACCACATATTGAAATAAATTATGGGGCTATAGAAAACTTACAACTTCATGTAATTGCACCTTTGTCATTCTATGGAGAGGACGAGCATTTCAATTATGGATATGGAATGACTGAGGTGGGAGTAAAATATAGATTTGTTAATATAGGTTCCAAAGATCTGCAAATAGGAGTCTTCCCATTAATCGAAATCCCTACTCAGAAATCAGGAGAGAACCTGGGAAACGAAAAAACGCAATTATTTATTCCGCTCTGGATACAAAAGAATATTGGCAAGTGGAGCACCTATGGCGGAGGAGGATATTGGATAAACCCCGGAACCGAAAACAGGAATTATATATTTGTCGGCTGGCAGGAGCAATACCAAATACTTAAAAAGATAAACGTAGGGACCGAACTTTGTTATGCCTCCGCCAGCGAGGTGGGAGGAAATAGTGATTTTAAATTCAGGCTTGGTTCTGTAGTTGATTTTAATGAGCACAATCATTTGCTTTTTTCTTGCGGACGAAGCATAATAGGAAGTACAAACCTTCAATGGTATCTGGGGTATCAGTTTACATTTTAAACGAATCAAAATTCAGATACTGTTTATCTCTTCCCTTGCTTACTTAACCTATTAATAAGGGTAATTAATCGAATAATCGAGTATTTCCCTTTTATCAGAAGTAATTTTGATTCTGAAAAATAACATTAACAGATATTAACAACAGGATAACAGTGATTGAAAAATGGCAATATTTTCATTATTGCAATTTAATCCTACGGTATCCATAATAATAAGTACTATGAAAACAATACATAAACATTTAGCAATTACTATCATTACGGCGGTTTGTGCATCAACTTTACAAGTTAAAGCCCAAAATCCGGATAGGTTACAACCCACTTGGTGGTTTGGAGTTTCAGGTGCGGCAAACTTTGCTTTTTACCAGGGTTCAGCACAAAGTCTTGGTAATTCAAAAATGCCATATACTTTTTCAAATGGTCATGGGGTTGCTCCCTATGTTTCAATCTTTGCTGAATACAGGCCCGATCCTGTATGGGGTTTAATGTTGAATTTAGCAATGGACAATAATCATGGCGTTTTTGATCACAATAACGCTCCGTCAAATGTTTCCGCCTCATTCAAAGCGGACTTTAATTACGTATCGCTGGAACCAAGTTTAAGGATAGCTCCTTTTTCAGGAAATTTCTATTTGTTCGCAGGGCCAAGGCTTTCCTATAATGTTACTAAATCTTATGACTTCAGAGTTTCCAATGAACAAGATGATGCAAATAAATTTACGGATGTAAATTCGCTTAAGCTATCCGCGCAACTTGGAGCAGGTTATGAAATTCCACTGTCTTTGCCAAGGAGTACCACCCAGGTTGACATTTCTCCATTTGTAGCCGTTGTTCCCTATTTTGGCGATGTAAACAGGAGCAACGAACTTACACTTACAACCATCCGGGCAGGCATTGCTATAAAAATCGGGTCTGCTCCTGAGCCTCCAATGCCACAGGCTGCCTTAACTCCCATTCAGGAAAAGGATATTCAACTTGCTGTTGAACCACCAAAGTATGTGCCAACGCCAAATACCGTAAATGAAAATCTTCCGATTGCCAATGCCGTTTTTTTTGATCAGGGTAATACAAGCATTCCAAGCCGGTATACTTTGCTAACTAAAGATCAGGCCGCAGGTTTTACAGAAGACCAGTTGAAAGATTGCCAAAAAACAGCCGGTACACGTTCCGACAGACAGTTAAAAGTATATTACAATGTCCTGAATATATTAGGTAATAGAATGAGGGAATATCCCGAATCAACTATAAAACTGGTTGGCTCTTCCGGAGGAAAAGGTGAGGAAATAGGCGAAGAAAATGCAACTTCAGTAAAAAACTACCTGGTAAATAATTTTGGAATAGATGCGGCAAGAATTGAAACAGAAGGACGTAATAAGCCAATAATTCCTTCGGAGAAATATAATACAACTAATGATATCGACTTAACCAGGGCTGAAGATAACAGAGTGGATATTGTAAGTACTTCACCCGAACTGATGGTTGAAGCAATTGATAATGCAGCATTGTGTGCAGCACCGGTTGCAATGGCTATGGACGGAAGCTCGCCCGGTGATGCCAGAATCATTATAAGTGCAAATGGGGCGGATGGAAATCTTTTGTACTGGTCTATTGATGTTAAAGATGATTCAGGCAACGTTCAGCATTTTGGAACATTTAGCGGAGATATGGGTACAATTTCAAGTGCTGCCTTATTGAAAGATAAAAAGAGCGGGAATTATACAATTGTATTGAATGGTGAAAACTATTTGGGGCATACAATTACAAAGGAAAGTTCATTCTCTTTAAAAAGCGAGGAAGTGTTACCGGCACAACAAGAACAAACTTCAAGCATATTGTTCGACTTTGACAAATCGAAAGCAGTATCCAACTACCAGAATTTCCTTACCAATAGTGTGGCTTCATTAATTCCATCCGGTGCTACGGTTGTTATAAGCGGACACACAGATATCGTTGGAACCGATGAACACAATATGAATTTATCAATAGCACGGGCTAATGAAACACAGAGCATTTTGAATGATGCACTTAATAAAGCCGGTAAAACCGGAATTACCTACCAAACCACAGGGTATGGTGAAAATAACCCTGAATTTAACAATTCATTGCCGGAAGAACGTTTTTATAACAGGACTGTTACCATTGAAATTATACCTCCGGGCAGCCCTGTTGCAATCCGTTAATAGATTTATTAATTGTACATAAAATAAAAAAGCCATGAAAAGACTCAAATTAATTATAGCCGGATTAGCATTAGTACTAACCGGAGTGGTAAATGCTCAGGTTGCTGTTACAATTGGCACTCCCCCACCCTGGGGGCCTGCAGAAGCATCAGGAATACGCTTCTATTACCTTCCCGATATTCAGATGTATTTTGATGTGAATTCAGGAGAATACGTTTATTACTCCGGAGGATCATGGGTACATACAAGAGAATTACCACACGCCTACAGGCATTATGACCTTTATAATGCCTATAAGGTTCCACTGAGGGATTATCATGGCGAAAAACCATGGGAAAATCACAGGGATTATCATAAAAATTATCCTAAGGGATATCATAAAGACGAGCATCAAAAAACATTTGGTGAACGGCCGGATCATGACAATCATGGGCATGATGATCATCATGACAAACATTAGAAAACAACAAACATATATATATGAAATCCCTCTGGTCTGG
>DATHOL010000419.1:0-3983 GCA_035484895.1 Bacteroidia bacterium
ATTTGGGTGAAAAATGGAAATAGCCTAGGACACTCAGTAGTGGGACCGAGATAGAGTCAGGATGGAAGGGTGGATGGAAAAGGCGGGAGTGATGGATTTAAAGATTCTAATCCATGAATTGCAAAATGTTGATGTATATGTTGTTTCATTTTGTAATATTTATACTTTTGTAAATCATAAAAAAACTGCATTAACACTATAAAGAAAAACAATATGACAGGAGCTTATATTAGCCAGACATGCTCTTTATGATAAAATGGAATGTGGTATCACAGTTTAAATGGATTCCCGGGAATCCTATGCGATAGAAATGGCTATTTAACTTTTAACAATGAAAAGAATTACCAAAATCATAGTCAATTACAACATGGTAGCACCTTACATGTGGAAAGCGGAATTTCAAGTATTGCCGGATACGTATTATTTTCTAGCTCAGAAAAGCAAAAATTAGGAATTTAAAAATGAGTCAAACCTTAATAAAATTATTTTGTCTATATTTGAATAATGAATACATTGAGAATAGACATATTAAACCCTAAAGCGACAAGGATTTTAAAAGAATTAGCAGATCTTAATCTAATTTCGATTCAGGATAATTCTAAAAATGGCTTTGCTTCAGTATTAAAGCGGCTAAGGGCTAAATCAAAATCAGCTCCAACGCTTGATGAAATCACCGCCGAGGTGGAGAAAGTAAGGTCTAAACGCTATGCCGACTAAGCAGTATCGTATTATTTTAGATACTAACCTTTGGATAAGTTTTCTTATCACGAAGAATTATTCCAAACTTGACAGTATCTTGTTTTCCAGGCAATGTGTTCTTGTATTTAGCAAAGAATTATTGACGGAATTTATTGACGTGATAAAACGCCCCAAGTTTAATAAGTATGTTTCACATTCTGATGTGGAAGATATTTTAAAAACTATTGAGGACTATGCAGAATATATTGAAGTAAAGACAAGTATTGAGAAGTGTAGAGACCCAAAAGATAATTTTCTATTATCACTTTCTCTTGATGGAAAAGCGGATTTTTTATTGACTGGTGATGCCGCACTTTTAGAGATAAAGAAGATAGGTAAAACAAGAATTATTACAATAGCTGAATTTCTATCCAAAAAATAGATTAATTATTATATCTTCCATGAAACCCCACCTCATCCGCCTAACCCTGCTTGTTGCATTCCTAACGCTGTTCAGCAATTGCAAAAAGCCAACCCAGTTTAAAGAGGTTCAAATTGGTAATTTGTTTACCATGCAGGTGCCCACTTATTTGAATGCAGGTGAAGGCACTTATCCGTTTCCGGTGGCTATGAATTATAGCAACGATTCGGCGGCGGTTTTCCTGATGGTAACGGACACTTTGCGCAAGGGTATGAATGAAAACACGCTGGAACAATATTACGACTCGGTTGTAACGCAGCCTTTTATAGATTCTGCCAAAATAAGTCCGCGAATGTTAGTAAAGGTAAATAATGATTCTGCCTATACCGCTGAAATGACGGGCTCGGTAAACGGGGTGAAAGTGTTTTATGAAATGGAGGCTATAGCCACGCCCGAGCGCTATTTTATGATACTTACCTGGGGCAAAAAAGAACAGATGGAAAGCCTGAAACCCGATATGCTGAAGGCCTTAGGCTCGTTTTGTGACTTAAGTCATAAAAAAATATGACAAATCCATGACAATGCACCTTGCGGATTATAAGACCTTTGTGCTGTCAAATTAACCCATGAACCGATATTCTGTAATTGCCTTTAATCACCACTCTACTGGCATTAAAAACCTGGATGAAGTATTTGTCGATGGCGCAGTTTTGAATGAAAGGCTCAACGCTATCAAGACAGACCTGAATGCTAAAGGCCTTATGTACCTGGGAACCTGCAATCGCATGGAGTTCTTTATTTCTTCTCCTACGGTTATCACAGGAGATGAAGTGAGTAAATTATTACATACCCTTCACCCGGAATGGAAAGCCGAAAAGGTTGAGAAATTTGCAAAATCAGCATTAATATTTACGGGAGAGGAAGCTGTTAAGCATGTGTTTAATGTAGCTTCTTCGCTGGATTCGTTGGTGGTTGGCGAACGGGAAATCATTACCCAAATGCGCAACGCCTACGATTGGTCGCATGCACAAGGCCTGACAGACGATTTCATCCGCATATTGATGCGCAAAACTATTGAGACCGCTAAGAAAGTTTATACCGATACCAAAATCGCCGAAAAGCCTGTAAGTGTAATGTCGCTGGCATGCCGCAAATTGCAGGAATGGCGCGTTAGCAGCAACTCGAGGGTGATTATGGTAGGTGCAGGACAAACAGCCGATGTGCTGGTAAAATATATGAGCAAGCATGGGTTTACCAAGTTCACCGTGTTTAACCGCACACTGAAACATGCCAAAGAACTGGCGGCAAAATATAATATTGAGGCTCATTCTCTGAAAGACCTTGAAACCTACACGGGCGGATTTGATATTCTGATTACCTGTGTGCAAAGTGCAAAGCCAATCATTCATAAAGAATTGTTTGAAAAACTCCGCATGGGTGATACCAATATGAAAACCATTGTGGATTTAGGTTTGCCGTTCAATGTAGATAAAGAAGTTCTGGCGTTGGATAATGTGCAATCTGTCAGCACCGCAAGTATTGAAGCTGTTGCAAAGGAGAATCTGGAAGGCCGCAGAGCTGAGATGAGCGCTGCCGATGCAATTATTGCCACGGCAATAGAAGAATATTACCGCGACGTACAAGGCCGGAAAATTGAAATAGCCATGAGCGTTATTCCAAAGCAGGTGCATAAATTGAGGGAACAAGCTATGTCTAGTGTATTCTCGAAAGAAATTGAAGCCATGAGCCCCGATTCTAAAGAGGTGCTGGAAAAGGTGGTTGATTATCTGGAAAAGAAATATATCAGCATACCTATGCAGTTAGCGAAAGAAATTTTGCTCGACCCGGAAATTTATAGTTAATCCCTTTCCCCTTTTATTTCGTAATTTTGAACGCTATATCTGACATGGAAAAAGCTATATCCAAAACCCGCAATATAAAAGAACAGCCTGAAGAGGATTTTCCGGACAGCCTGTTTAAAATAGCCTTTAAAATAACCAATAACGGTATGGCTATTCTCGATAAATCATTTGCGATAGATGTGAATGACCAGTTTCTGCAACTGGTGAAGAGAACCAGGGAAGAGATTATCGGCAAGGACTTGCTCCGGTACGTTTTTAAAGATGATGTGCCACTGGTGAAGGAAGAAATACAAAAGAACCGTGAGGTTATTTACGAAATACGGTTTATTAAGGGCGATGGCTCAATTACTTACCTGGAACTACGGGGACACCCTATTGTTTATAAAGGCAAAAAATGCCGGTTGCTGCTGGTCAGGGAAAATGAGAACTTATTAAAGCTGGAGAATTCAAAAAGCAAAAAGAATATATTATTTATAAAAAAGGAATCGAAACTTATTAAAATACGCACGAAGGATATTATTTGCATTGAGGCGCTGAAAGACTATGTAAACATATTTACCATGAATGATAAATTTGTCATTCGCTCTACTATGAAAGGGATACAGGATAAGTTGCCGGCCGACCGGTTTGTCCGTGTGCATCGTTCATTTATTGTAGCGATGGATAAGGTTTCATCGATTGACCATACCAAAGTAATTTTGGAAAATGAATCTACCGTTCCGCTGGGCGGACTTTATAAAGAAGAGTTTTTAGAAAAAATTAATACGGTGTAACGAGCGCTATTTATAATTTATCCTGAGAGATTCCTCACTTCGTTCGGAATGACAAAAAATATACTATTGGAGTGTGAAGTGGCGGCGGGCGAAGCCCGCCGCCACTTCACACAATTATACGGCAGGCCCTGTCATTCCGAACGAAGTGAGGAATCTCCTAATTTTCAATAACAATTCAAAAACTGAATTTATAATCCTTTACTACGGTGTAACGAGTTCAAAATCTATTTGCTTGCGGATCAAATCTGT
>DATHOL010000420.1:0-4067 GCA_035484895.1 Bacteroidia bacterium
ATACATTACTTTTCATTTACACTTAGAAGAGGAATGGGAAAAGACCTGCATGAATACTTCGGCTTAACCTTCGATTATTTCTCTTCTTTCATTCCTGAGACAAACGATATAAACCCCAATATCAATATTCAAAACTTTGGCTCCAATGCAGAACTTTCATTGACATTCGGCTACGAACTCAATTAACACCTTCTGGAAATAAATCTGATTCCTTTTAATTATTGGAACGCCCGAAAGTCTTGTTTAGCGCATCCGTGCGGGATTGAACCTGCAGTTTTTTGTACGTATTGCGGATATGCGTGCGAACAGTTTCAATGCTTAGCTGAAGCTTATCAGCTATCTGCTTATACTGAAAACCGTGAGAAAGTAATTCCAAAATTTCTTTTTCCCTGTCCGACAAACCATATTCATCAACGCTTTTTGCTTGCTTGCCGGTGCTGAATGATTGTATCACTTTACGGGCTATCTGGCTGCTCATAGGGGAACCGCCATGGTAAAGGTCCAAAAGCGATTCCAGTATTTTAGCTGACGGCATCTTTTTTAAAATATAGCCTGTTGCCCCGGCCTTCAGCGAATCAAATATTTTATCATCTTCTTCAAATACGGTGCACATCATAAACAGTGTTTCAGGATGTTTTTCCTTTAATCTTTTCACACACTCAATACCGCTGATATCAGGAAGCCCAATATCCATAATTACAATATCGGGAGACGAAGAATTCATTCCTTCCAGCGCTCCATTACCTGAAGAATATACTGCTTCAAGCGCGAAGTCATCTGAGTTTTTTATAACGAGGGCAAGTCCTTCCCTTATATCTTTATCGTCTTCAACAATGGCTACTCTAATCATATTGCAAAAATATATACTAGGTTTCTATTGCTCTCATCACATTTAAGTAGTAACATTTATCTCCTTTTCCAGTTTTATTTTGAAGCATATTACAGTTCCCTTGCCTGCTTCTGATTTAATTTCTACTTCTCCGTTGGAATCCTTCATTCGTAATTTCATATTCTGCAGGCCGTTCCTGTTTTTCGCATAATCTCCGTCCAGTATCCCTTTCCCATTGTCTGAAACAAATATTTCCAGCATATTTTCAGTATATGAAAACTTAATATTCACTTCTGTTGCGCCCGAATGCTTCACTATATTATTTAATGTTTCCTTAAAGGCAAGAAATATATTTCTTCTCGCAGTATTTTTTATATACGCGGTTTCATTTTCCGAAAGCACAGGATATTCAAAGTTCAGATGAATGGAAGTAGAATCAAAATATTCATTGGCATATTCGTGCATATACGATAGCAACCCTACAAGGGTATCATTGCGGGGGTTCAATGACCAGATTATTTCCTGGATATTATCCACCAGCTGACGGGATGTGGAAGTAATTTTATTCATCTGCGCTTCCCTTTCACCGGGCAACATATTCCTGTTCCCTGCAAGTTCGCTAAGTATGGAAATTTTAGAAAGCCCTGAACCAATTTCGTCATGCATATCCTGCGAAATACGGGTGCGCTCTTTTTCCAGCATGTGCCGGAGTTTAATCTCCTCCAATTTGGCTTTTAATTTTCTCCGTGCCAAGTAGCGCACCACGAGCACAATAATTATGATACCAAGCATGCAACACAAGGTTAGAAACCATGTGGTTTTCCAGACAGGCGGTACAATTCGAATAGATAATCTCCTGGGAATTTTATTCCACACACCATCGTTATTGCACGATTTAACTTCAAGCACATAATTGCCCGGCACTATGCCTACAAAGCTAATCTCACGCTCCGTGCCCAGGGATACCCAAACGGTATCAAGGCCCAGCAAGCGATACGAGATAAGGTTTTGTTCCGGTTGGGTAAACTCAAGCGGGGATAATGTAAATGTTATAGTATTTTCAAAATAGGGCAACGTAAGCGTATGCAAACTATTAATAGATGAATCGCCTACCCATTCTTTATTGAAAATTTTGCAAGATGTTATAGCATTTATAGGTGCCTGCTCATTCTCTTTTATAGAATCAGGGAAAAAAGTATTAAACCCGTTGATGCCTCCAAGAAAAAATTCTCCATTGGATGAAATATAGGCGGCATTTGAATTAAACTCACTCCCCTGAAGCCCGTCAGTAATGTCAAAATTCCTGCATACAGAACTCAGAATATTGAATTTAGAAATTCCGCTGTTGGAGCTTATCCACAAATTTCCTTTATTATCGGGCAAAATGGAGTATAAATAATTATCGGGCAGTCCGTCTTTATCGGTATATGTCTTCAAAAGCTTGCCTTCTTTATTCCAATGTTCCAATCCGGCTTTAGTAGCAATCCAAACATTATCGTTCTCATCCGCATAGCAATATTGGGCATCACAGAAATAATAGAAATTACCGAGTTCATTTTTTTCGTGTTTAAATCTGGTTTTTCCCGAATCGAAATATTTTCTTTTCTGGGCCACGTAAATATTCCCTTCGTTGTCTTTAGAAAAAGCAACTGTGTTCAATAAGTTGTTATCAGCAATCTCTTTAACCATCCGTATAGAATCAGTATTAAGATAATGAGACAACAAATTTGTCCCTATCAATATTTTACCGGGAGATATTTCAACAAGGGAAGTAACCATAATCTTACGATCATCCTCCGATGGAATTCTTTCAAAATTCTTTTCCTCCTTATTAAATCGCACGATTCCTTTTTCTGTGCCAATCCAAATATTATTTTTAGAATCGGAAAGAATACATAAAATATTATTATCGGGTAGCGAATGGCTATCGGAAGGGTTGTACCTGTAAAACACCGAGGAAGTTCTATCGGGACTGACAACAGTAAGCCCGTTACCATATGTGCCAATAAATAAAGTTCCATCCTTATCCTGCCAAAAACAACGGATAAAATCCCCGGATAAAAAGTCCTTCCCTCTTGTTTGGATATTGTAAAGATTGAACCTGTCAGATATTGAACATTTATTTAATCCTTTCCCATCTGTGCCTATCCATAAATTTCCCGAATAATCATAAAATAAGCTCCGTATCGTATTAAAGCTTATTGAATTTGCATCATCATCCTTATGAATATATTTTTGAGCTGTATGCAAATACGGGTCTGAAAAAAGAAGGCCTTCATCATTTGTGCCAATTAGTAAGGAGCCGCTCGTGGAAAGAAGAAGTTTATTAACCAACCCGATCTTCTCTACCCGGTTTTTACTATTCAATTCCTTTACAATTCGGTATTTTCCGGTGTTATTGTTTAATACAATTACTCCATTATAGGTAGCAAGGTATAGTGAGTCGCCTTTATTTACAACATCGTTTATATTTCTATAAGTAGTGTCACTAATAGGCCAGGCCTTGAATACTCTAGTGGTATAATTATAAATATCTATTTTATTGTTTACTGAAAAAACAAGGAAATTGCCACACTTATACATGGAGTATAATGAAATAGAATTGAGAGCTTTAGCCAGCTCCCCCTCAAACATCTCCTCAGTAACTTTCAAGTCAGAAGGAGAAATTTTATAAAACCTGTTTTTGGCTATGCCAAACAATATCTCTCCTGTTGGAAGTTCACAATACGGGAAAACAACATCGGTATAGTTTTTTTCACCCGGAATGGTTACCCTTCTAATTGTGCCGAAGTCAGGATTATACCCGCATAAACCGCTTTCCGTACCAATCCATATATTTCCTTTTGAATCAACTAATAACCTCCTGATAAAATTGCCTGAAAGAGAATTTGTATCTCCCGGGTTATTTCTGAATATCTTCATTCCGGTTCCATCATACCTGCAAAGCCCGTCGGCTGTACCAAACCATAAAAAGCCTTGTTTATCCTGGCAAATGTCATATATGGAATTTTGCGGAAGGCCCGGTTTGCCCGTGATATGTTCAAATTGCAAATTGGTATTTTGTGCAAAAGCAGTCAGTCCAAAAAAAAGTTGGCATGCAAGGAAAAATAAAAACCGCAGCTTATTATTATACCAGATTAATTTTTCTTTCACAGGGGGTGTTTAGAATCCTGTCAAAGTTAAACAATCCCTGAAAGTTTACAAAAATGTTTGCAATTTTTAATGACCCTACGATTTT
>DATHOL010000421.1:0-8997 GCA_035484895.1 Bacteroidia bacterium
CTTCGCATAAAGAGAAAAGCAGCCAGAACCATGCCAATTTCTATGGCTGTGGTTAAGTCTACTAAAACGGTTAGAAAAAAGGTAGACAGTAAAACGATACTATCATTTCGCGATGATTTTAAAATAGAAACAAAGGAGCGCCATTCGCTCATATTATAGGAAACAACCACTAATATTCCCGCCAGGCACGAAATAGGGATAAGGGTTACCCATTTGCCTACAAAAAGCAATATGATAAACAAAGTAAGCGCATGTATTATTCCTGCTACAGGTGTTCGACCACCGTTTTTAACATTGGTGGCCGTTCTGGCTATGGCACCGGTGGCGGGTATACCCCCAAAAATGGGTGATACTACATTGGCAATTCCCTGCGCCACCAATTCTACGTTTGATTTATGGTTGCCTCCTATCATTCCATCGGCAACTACTGCAGATAGCAGCGATTCTATGGCGCCTAACACAGCTATAGTAAAGGCAGGACGGATTAGGTATTGAATGGTTTTCCAATCTATGTGGGGAAGGTGAGGTGCGGGAAGTGTAGAAGGAATAGCTCCAAAATGGCTGCCTATGGTTTCAACGGGAAATTTAAAAATACTTACTGCTGCCGTTGACACTAAAATGGCTATTAACGAGCCCGGAATACGGTGCGTTATTTTTGAAAAGTAAATGGTGGCGAGTATGGTAAAAAGGGCAATTAGTATGGCATAAATGCTGATGAAACTAAAATGTTCAAAGTAGGCGGTCCATTTTTCAATAAAGTCGGAAGGAACACTATCCATTTTCAAGCCCATAAAATCCTTCACTTGGGAAGAAAAAATTATGAGGGCTATACCGCTGGTGAAGCCGACAATAAGCGGGTAGGGGATGAATTTAATGACCGAACCCATGCGCAAAATGCCCATCAGTATCAGCATAACTCCTGCAATGAGGGTGGCTACCGTTAACCCATCTACCCCATATTTTTGAACGATGCCATAAACAATAACTATGAAAGCGCCTGTGGGTCCGCCAATCTGAACTCTGCTGCCACCCAATGCAGAAATTATAAATCCCGCTATAATGGCTGTAAATAAACCCTTTTCAGGAGATACCCCGGAGGCAATAGCAAAGGCAATTGCAAGGGGTAAAGCAACTATCCCCACTACAATTCCAGCCGTTAAATCTGCCGAGAATTGTTTCCAGGAATAGGTTTTGAGGGTGGTAAATAATTTAGGGATGAACATTCAAAAGCAAAAGTATATAATCGCTATAGGTTTGTGTGTCTAATCGGGACGCTTTTTTGATGATTTTTCTCATGTATTTTTTGTGTTGACCCAATAGGAGTTCAATAGGGCGCGCCAGAATTTGGAATAGTCGTGTTTTTTTCGTTAATTTGTATTTCTATCTGACATAAAGGCGAATGAAGAAAATTAAATACTTATCTCTTGCTTTGGTTTTATTTGCCGGACTTGTAAATGCAAATCCGGTTGCTGAAAAAACAGCACAAACTGTCGCTGTAAATTTTTATTCTCAAACTTTTAAAACAGTTCCTACTAATTCTCTCCTTACTTATACGGAATATGCAAACGACGGCTCTCCTGTTTATTATGTTTTTAATATCGATAAAGGTTTCGTAATTGTTTCGGCAGAAGATGTTGCGCATCCAATTTTAGGGTATTCTACTGAGGGAAAGTATGTGATTCCAAAGAATAACAACAATGCTGCATGGTGGATGAACTGCCGCAAAGAGGAAATTACTGCTGCAAGAACTAAAGGTATTACCGCTACTTCCGATATTGCAGCCGAATGGGCAAACTACACTAATAATATCATTAGAAATACACATTCTGCAATGACCACTTACGGCCCTCTTTTAGGAAGTATTACATGGGACCAGTCACCCTATTACAATGCAACTTGCCCCGGCGGTTCTGTAACCGGATGTGTAGCCACATGCATGGCCCAAATAATGAAGTATTGGAACTATCCTCCGCACGGACATGGTTCAAGCGGATACTGGGATGAACAAGCCTATAGTTATACCAGCAGCTACGGTTATCTGAGCGCTAACTACGACACTTCTAACTATGTTTGGTCTGCGATGCCGAACAGCATAAGTGCAAACAATAATGAAATTGCAAAGCTGATGTACGACTGCGGTGTAAGTGTTGACATGGATTATACTACGGGTGAAAGCGGAGCCTGGGTTATTACGGGCGATTATCCTGTTTGCTCGCAAGTGTCATTTGTAAAATATTTTGGCTACAATCCTGCTACTATAAAAGGGTTATATCAATCTCAGTATAGTAACACAATATGGACCAATCTTATCATAAATGAAATAATTAATAGCCGTCCTGTTCAATATGTGGGATGGGATTCCATCTCCATAAATAATGCAGCGGGCCATACCTGGGTTTGCGACGGCTATAATTCAAATACGTCGCAATTTCACATGAACTGGGGTTGGGGTGGTTCCAGCAATGGGTGGTTTGCTTTAAATGCATTAAATGGTGGGGCGTATAAATTTAACTGGTGGAACGAGGCTCTTATTGGAATTGAACCACCTAAGGCTTCTCCTTATTTTGTAGCTACACCTACTTTCGGATGTGCCGGAATGAGTGTACAGTTTACAGACCAAAGTTTTACCGATTCTAATTTGGCTATTACTTCACGCAGTTGGTTATTTCCGGGAGGAACTCCCAATAATTCTCCTGCGGCTAATCCTTTAGTGCAATACAATACACCGGGAACATATGATGTAACTGAAATTATTGGTACAATTCGCGGATATGATACGTTGATTAGGAAAGCATATATTTCTGTGGGCGCTGCTTCTACGCTTCCATTGGTACAGAACTTCCAATCGGTTGCGTTTCCGCCAAGCGGATGGGTTATCAATAATCCAAATAACTATAGTTACGTTTGGCAATTAAATACGAATGTGGGTAGTTTTGGGAATAGCACACAATCCATGTATTTCAATAATTGCCAGGGATACCAGGATTGGGCTCCTCCCAGAAAAGCAGGGCTTGATATTATTGGCCAGCACCAACAAATTTATACTCCGAAATATGATTTTACCGGCGTAACGAACCCGAAACTTTATTTTGATGTTGCCTATGCTCCATATAGTAATACGTATAGCGATACGCTTGTCATTTATTACTCTACCGATTGCGGCAACACATTCACACAAATTTATTCTAAAGGCGGTATGACATTGGGAACAACAGGAAATTACGTAACCACCGGAGCCGACACTAATTCAATCGGATGTTTTCTGCCTTTAAGCACAAACTGGAGGACAGACACTGTTCATATTCCGGCTATCGCGAATGTAAATAACGTAATGTTCTCTTTTGAAAACCGCTCCGGAAATGGTTCGCCATTATATATTGACAATATTAATATTCCCGGTTTGCCAGCCGGTGTTCCAAGCGTTTCATCCAACCCATCTGTGAAGGTATATCCTAACCCGAGCAACGGGCAGTTTACTTTTGGAGTAAATAATATTTCGGGAACTCCTTATGTGAAAATCTATAATGTTCTCGGCCAGGAAGTATTTACAAGCCAATTTAAAAATCAGAATACACAAGTTAATCTTTCTATACAACCGAAAGGGATTTATATATATCGTGTGTTTTCAGAAAATGGAGCATCTATTTCTACCGGCAGATTAGTGGTAGAATAAAATTAATAAAACTAAAAAAGAAAAGCGGGGAACTCCCCGCTTTTCTTTTTTAATAGATTGGATTTGTCACTTGTAAATATAACTGAGTGTATATTTATACTTCACTCCCTTTTTGTTTTTCGGAACAATATCCGATTCTGTCATAAGCCCGTTTTTATCGTAAATATAAGTTGTGGTTTCTTTGTCAGATGACTTCTTTAGTAGCTTCCTGCTTGCAGGGTCATAAGTAAACTCTTCTGTGTTCTTACCCGTTTTATCAGAGGTAATAGTTTTATCGGTGCTGCCATCAGAATTATAAAAATAAGTGACAAGATTAATTGTATCCTTTAAAACTTTATCACTTGTGGTAAGTATATTGTGCAAATGATTGAGCGTGTCAAATTGAAAAGAGATAACAGTATCTATTTTCTCATTTCCTTCTTCTATAATTTCTGTTTTTAATCTTCCGTAGCCATCATATTTCACTTGATAAATCCGGTCAAAAATATGTTTCATATTAACCCAGTAAACCCAAATTTGCTTATAGATGCGATTGGAATCATACACATAGTTATAGTAATCCATACTATGGTGTTCCGGCTCAACACGTGTTTCTAACCGGCGGTTGCCAAGGCTGTCGTATGTATAGGTCCAAACTCCGGCATATTCCCTTTTGGAATCCGTATCGTAGGCTGTAATCCTTTTTTCGGTAAGCGTTCCATACATATCAAATCTGACTGTGTCCACGTATTTTATTTTACTCTTTTCAGTTGTTCCTTTCTTGCTTTTTTCCTCCTGCATTACTGAATTGGTAATAATTACTGCTGAAATCTTATGATTCAGGACATCATTTCGGTATGGCAGCATATTTTGTGCAATACTATTAGTAGTAATTAAAATAAGAGAAAATAAAATGGCTAACAAGATAATTTTCCTCGAGGTATTCACAATTGGGGTTGTATTCATTTTGTTTAAAATATGATGCAAATATACTTTTACCATATAAATGGACAATTTTTCAATTTTTTGAAGGATGAATACTCTTTTTCTTTTCCAGTGAATTGAAAAATGCAGGGGCTATTATTTGCCCTGAATCCCTCGCCATTATAGAATATTTGTATGCGGAGTCATCCTCACCCAGTTTATGGTATATCACAGCCAAATTGAAAGCACGAGGTGCAAAAAAATGTTTTGGATCTAGTTTCATTGCTTCAAGGTAATCAGGAATTGATTCTTTAAATGCGCTATCTCTATACGCTGCATTTCCCCGTCCAATGTAGTTTCCTGGATTCTCAGGATTGGCAGCAATTTGTATACTGTAATGATTAATGGCGTTTTTAAATTGCTTTACTTCCTCTAAAGCAGTTTCAATATTATCATAATATTCATTAGCAACTGTAAGGTCTATAGCCTGTGCCTTTTTGTAATAAACAACTGCACTGTCTGTTTGGCCCATTGTGGCCCAGGCATCGGAAACCTTTATATACGTAGTTAAAGGGTTTGCATTTGTTTGTAGTAACCTTTCATAATATTTTGCCGCATTTGGGTAATCTTTTAACGATTTGTAAAGGTTTCCTATATCGTTCAATATATCTGCATCGTTATTCAAACGGGCATATTTAGCATAATAATCTACTGCTAATTTTGGGTCACTATCTCTGTAATAATTTCCAAGGCCGAGATAAAAGAGGGAGGCTTCATCGCCATATTTATCGGCCCCGTTTTTGAAAATTGCTCCCGTGTTTTGCCAAACTGCAGTCCGCGCTTCGCAGAGATAAGCCAGTCCAACTGTAAATAAACCAATGAAAAAATAAACGGTTATTTTAAAATTGGGATAGCGTTTGATTATTTCCTGCAAGAAGAACACTGTGATAAAAAGCAACCCTATATAAGAAAGATAGGAATACCTGTCTGCCATAATAGCCATACCCGATGAGATGAACTGTAACTCGAACATTACGTTAACAAAAAAGAAGCCTATTCCGAAAATCAATGCACGGAAATGATTGCGGTTGAATTTGTAGCTGAAATAAAGTGGTAAAGCCACAATTAATAAGCTAAGCCAAAAGGAGAGATAATAAAAGAGAGGCAAAGGCTGGTCAACGTGCAATTGCATATTTACGCAAGGGTAGGGGTAGAAGGTGGAGAGCTGAATGGGCGCGAAAAACTTTACTATATACATTACAAATCCATAACCGGCAAACATGAACCTCATAGTAACGGGGATATTACCAAACGGCGTAATGGTATTGGCTTGCTGCTGGAAATGATAGTTAACCAAGCCAAGCAAAAATGCGATTACTAAAATCGGAATTTTATCTAATAGAATTTTGAAGCTGTATTTTTCTGCAATGAGTAAATCAATGCATATCAGCGATAGCGGAAATACAACCGCCATAGGCTTTGAAAGGCAGGAGGCGATAAATAACAAAGAAGTAATTCCGTACCATTTTAACTTTTTCGAGTCTGCATATTTTAAATAACTTAATAAGCCTAACAAGTAAAAAAAAGTGTATAAAACATCCTTGCGTTCGGCAAGCCATGAAACGGACTCAACATGCATGGGATGAATACCGAACCATAGTGCTGCAAGATAGGCTGCAAGCAAGCCTCCCGATTTGTCTACGAAGTTGAGCCTTGAAAAAAGGGAGCTGATAAGAAGAAATACAAGTATGACATTTGCTAAATGAAATAATATGTCGACAAAGTAATAGGATTCCGGTGAGTCTTTCGAAAAATAATAATTCAGCTGGAAACTCAGCATGGTAAGCGGATGGTAGTAATATTTTGTTTCCGTGAAAAGTGTCTTCACATTTTCCCATGACATAGTCTTGACTGTAAAATCATCTTTGATGTATATATTGTCATCCCAGTCGGTGAATTGGTTGCTGAGCGAACGATGATAGCAGAAAAATGTGAGCAGGCAGATACCTGTCAGGATATAGAGTTTAAACCTTTCCAATGGATTTTTTTGCTCCGTGATTTGCATCTGTCAAATATACAATTTATAGGTGCAAAAATAAAAAACCCGGACATATCTGTCCGGGTGTAATCTTAAATCAGGATTGTTTTAAAACCCTTACAGGGAATACTCATACAGCCCTTTATGTGGGCGTATGCTTAATACCGGCACAGGTGAATGGTTTACTATTTGTTGGGCAAATGCACCCATGAACATGCCCGTTGAATCTGATTCATGGTCGGCCATAATGGCAAGCATTTCAGCGTTTACATCCTGTGCATAATTCATCGCTTCCTCGGCAAGGTTTTTTCCAATAACAACCTTCCGGGTATAGTTTAATCCTGCATCTTTTAAATGATGTTCAATAGCATCAATTTTAATATTCAGTTTATCAATGTCTGTTTTCTTGCGGCTTTGGCTGAGCCCTAATATGTGTACAACCGCATTACTTATTTTGGCAATTGGCAGCACGTTATTTGTTTTTTGACGGGAATGCAGCGAGTCGTCAATAGGCAATACAATGGATTTAATTGCCTTTTCATTAAAATCTTCCCGTATTGTTATTACCGGGCAAGGCGATAAATCTACCACTTTGCGTGCATTGCTGCCAATAAAAAATTCTTCTAAACCATGTGCGCCATGAGTTCCCATTACAATTAAATCAATACCATGGCTGGCCACTGTTTCCGAAATTTTATAAGATGGTTTGCCTGTTTCAAGGATAAAGTCAACCTGTATGGTGTGATTTTGGGTGAGTTTTTCGGCGTACTTTACAAGTTTATCAGTAAGTTTTTTCCGTAGAATTTCTTCAAATCTGGTTAGTGTGGTGCCTTCCGACCATTCGTAAGGATACTTATGGATTTCTTCTACTACATGCAACAGGTAAAGTTTTGCATGAAGTAAATCAGCTAAATAGGCTCCATATTCTATAGCGCATTCTCCGGTGGTTGAAAAATCTACCGGAACCAGAATGCGACGGATGTTTGTATTATTCATATTGAGTAGTATAATTTGATTAATTGCAAAGTAATTACACTAACCAACCTTACGGCATGAGGTCAGTCATAAACTTTTATGACATTTATGGATTATAGGTTGGTTATCCTGCCCAGTTTTCCCTGTCTAAACTCCGGTAGTTGATGGCTTCTGCCAGATGTTGGGTTTCTATATTCTCTGAATTATCAAGGTCTGCAATAGTTCTTGCGACTTTTAAAATTCTATCATAGGCTCTTGCCGAGAGGTTGAGTTTTTCCATAGCTGTTTTCAATAGTTGATTACCTGCATCGTTTATCTGGCAATATACTTTCAACTGTTTCGAACTCATTTGAGCATTGCAATAGATTGGTGTTCCCTCAAAGCGTTTGGCTTGAATTTCCCTTGCCGCTATTACTCTTTCTCTTACCTTCTCACTTTTCTCACTCATACGTTCTGACGACAATTCACCATACGCAACGGGGACAACCTCCACATGAATATCTATGCGATCTAATAGGGGACCTGATATTTTATTCAGATATTTCTGCACCATTCCGGGAGGGCAAACACAATCCTTTGTTGGATGGTTATAATATCCGCAGGGGCAAGGATTCATAGCTGTTACAAGCATAAAACTGGCAGGATATTCCACCGTGAATTTTGCCCGCGAAATACGTATTACCCGGTCTTCCAGAGGCTGCCGCATAACTTCTAAAACGGTTCTTTTAAATTCGGGAAGTTCATCCAAAAACAAAACTCCATTATGTGCCAGCGAAATTTCTCCCGGTTGAGGAAAACTTCCTCCTCCAACCAATGCTACATCACTAATAGTATGGTGTGGCGAACGGAATGGGCGGGTAGCTACAAGCCCTGTTCCATCGATTGTTTTTCCGGCAACGGAATGAATTTTGGTGGTTTCCAAAGCTTCATCCAGCGTGAGGGGGGGTAATACAGTAGGCAATCTTTTTGCAAGCATGGTTTTACCCGCTCCGGGTGGGCCTATAAGCAATACATTATGGCCTCCGGCGGCAGCAATTTCAAGAGCCCGTTTAATATTTTCCTGCCCTTTTACATCTGCAAAATCTATTTCCGAATGGGCTAGTTGAGCATAAAATGTAGCTGCAATGTCTATTTTCACCGGCTCCAGTTCCAAATCTCCGTTTAAAAAATCGATAGCTTCTTTAATATTGCTTATTCCATATACGTCTAATCCATTAACTATGGCTGCTTCCTTAGCATTTTGCAACGGAAGCAGGATTCCTTTAAAACCATTTTCCTTGGCATTTAAGGCAATTGGCAAAACACCTTTAATAGGCTGCAAGCTACCATCCAGCGATAGTTCACCCATAATAATATAGTCCTTTATTTTTTCGCTGCTTATTTGGTTAGATGCGGCAAGTATGCCAAT
>DATHOL010000422.1:0-3245 GCA_035484895.1 Bacteroidia bacterium
ACCCTTTGCATTCTTTATAGTAATGCCTGCAACACTCGTGAGTGTAGGCGCCAACGGAATATAGTTATGGCCTGTGGCAGAATCTATAAATCTACCGTGAGAGTAATTAAGATCCAAATCAAAATAAAGAATTTTAGCAACCTGGTAACGGACAGATAAGTCGGCTCCGAGACGTTGTGTAGCTCCATTTATTGCATCTGCCGCCACATCTTGGTCGTAGGTTAACTCATTCTGCAAATTTATTCCCCATAATACAGCATTTACAAGCATTTTATCAAATGGTTTGAAGGTGCCGCCTATTTCATAACTAAATGCGGTAGGCAGGGTGTTCAACGAAGGATTTTCGACTACTAACCGTGCATCATTCGAATGAAAGCCATACCCCGTACGTATAAATAACTGTGTATTGGGGTTCAGGTTATAATACAAGTTTAGTTTGGGGCTCACCTTGATTTTTATTGCATTTCCCGAACCAAACTCCGGAGAGCCTGTTAAAGTACTTGGCTCTGTAGAATTAAGTTCTTTATATTGAAAATAGAAATAATCTGCCCGGACACCTGCATTGATATAAAATTTATTTGTCAGGTGATAGGTCTCATCAATATAGGCGCTGACATTTTGCTCATACAAGTTACCAATGCTAACAGTATCTAAAATCACCCTGTCTTCCTGATGCCGCAAGGATAACTGACCCTCATCTATTTTAGTGGTTAACCCAATCACCGATTTCAAATCCCTTCCGGCTATGTCACCATACATTTCATAGGAGCCATTGTATCCAAAAATATTGCGGCCTTTATCGGTTTGGTTAATGCCATCACCATGCACGGAATCAACTAAGAAGAACGTAAAGTCTGTAAATAAATTTAGCTGGTAATAAGAATAAAATGCCTGGTTTTTCAGGACAGAACCATCCTTGAATACTGTTTTCAAAATCACATTTGCATTGGTTCGGTCAGTTGTTCCGCCTTCGCTTGGGTCAAGTGAACCAAAACGACCAGCCAAACCTTCCGTAATTGCATGTTCCGGCAATTGTCCGGAGCCATTCCATATTGCCTGAAAGTAGGAGCCTTCTACCGTTAAGGTTGTTCTTCCCGATAATTGCCCATAATATTTTCCGAAAATACTCCAGCGGTGGTAGTCCTGTGGATTGGAAAAATAAGAAGCTGCATTATATACATTCTCCCCTGAAATGTAAGCGCTTTCCTTATACTTAGACAGCAGGTGCTTTTCATTTCCAAGTAGGTTCATAGTACCCATAATGCGGTTATACCCATAATCGCCATATTCCGCTTTAACCATATTTTCGGCAAAATTCTTTGTAGAAAAACTGGCAGCCCCGGCAGTTGCAAAATCACCGTATTGGGTAGTGTACGTTCCTTTATAAACGTTTAACTGGTCTATCGTCTCAGGTATCATAAAGTGCGAATCAGCATAGCCCTGGCCATGTGCATGTGAGGGCATATTAACAGGAATACCATCCCAAAAAACAGCAAAATCAGTTCCATGGTCGGCATCAAATCCGCGTAAAAAAATTTGTTCTGCTTTCCCCCCACCCTGATGCTGGGCAATAAATAAACCGGGCACCAGCCGCATCAAATACTGGGCGGTGTTAATTGGCCTCAATAACATATCCACCTGGTTAATCACGTTAAGTGTTTGCCCTATATCGTGTGTAGAACTTGTTACGATTACTTGTGTCAAACTAACATTCGTCCGGGTTAAGTCAATTGTCAAATCGGGCATAGATTTGTTTTCAACTACTTTAATTGGAATAAGTACCGTTTTATATCCAAGAATTGAAATACCCAGCATATAACTTCCGCCATGCAGATTCGCAAACTTAAAACTGCCCAGTTGATTACTGATGGCTGTAAATTCATTGGCGTTAGAATCTTCTACGGCCACCACCACAAAAGGAATAGCCTCATGGGTGGCAGAATCTCTTACAGCACCCTTCAGGACTCCAGTTTCTGCCCGCGCTATAAAAGACCATGCAAATAAAATGAATAAAAGGGTAGTTTTCTTCATATCTGTATATAACTACGAAGAAATTACCGGGTTGGATTTCCTGCTTTTAAACTTTTGAATAAAAAGAAAACCCTGACATCTATATCAGGGTTTTCTCATAGGCGGTTTAAGAAATTAATACTCTCTTTCTGATTCATCGCCATGCTCGTGAAGTTCCATTTCCCCTTTTTCTGCTTCATCAATTATTGCAGAGGCATATTCCTTAACAGGTATCCTGTTTTCTTCTTCAGGATGTGCGAAGAGGATTTCACTACTATAACTGTATTTAGGGCTTCTACCCGGTTGAAGGTCAGTTTTTTCCGGTTCAACGGAATGTGTATAACCCCAATGAAGTTGCCTTTCATTGTGCAATATATCAAGCGCCTTGCGCTGAACTGCTATAATTGGTTTGTACGAATTATAAAACTCCTCAGTATTTTCTACCGGTATTCCAACCGGGTGGCCGGTAAATAGCACGTTATTTACCCCCGCATCTTTCACTCCTTCAAGCACTGAGTGTACAATTCCCACATGCTCGTGCGGATCGTTTTTTGCCGGCTCATGTGCACAAATTACAGTATCATGGCCTGTTGCATACTGATTCACATCCGTCTTTTTCTTTACATCCCCTTTTACTACTTTAAGATTTGGATGCTTTATCTGAAATTGGTTTTTATCCGGAACTATTGCCGTAACGGTATGCCCTCTTTTAAGGGCTTCTGCTAAAAGGCGATGACTAACTTCATCTGGGGTTCCGAATAAGGCTATCTTATGTGAATACATGGCATTAAAATTTAGGTGTTGCTATTTTATGCATTGAAGTTGCAATATACTACCTGCTATTTTTTTTCTTCCAAATTTTCGCCCAACACAAATAAATGTTAGATGAACGGGATATTAAGTCGCTAAAAAGAGAACTATCAGGAAAAACTGGCCCGCTTATGGCCGCCATCAATTGTCATTGCTTCAGCTATAATTTTATCCGGTTGAACGAAATTTTAAAGATTCGGGCAAAAATTGGTTATAAATTGTTATCAGTTAAACTCAAAGCCATGAAAACACTAAAAATTATTACAACCGCAGTATCTATATTGATAGTCACTATAGCAATGGCACAGTATAGTCTCAATACTTTTGATGAACGTACCAGCCTGCAATTTGGTATTAAAGGAGGATTCAACAACTCCAACCTGTATGATACGAAAGGACAGGACTTTGTTGCTAACCCGGTATTT
>DATHOL010000423.1:0-5872 GCA_035484895.1 Bacteroidia bacterium
CCTGGTCAGGGTTTTGTGGGTTAAGCCGAAGTTTGGCTAATAGAATATAGCGCACATTGTTCCTTTTAAACCAAGAAATTACGGAATCGGCATTGGTAGAATGGGTGCTATCCACCACCACCACATTAAAGAATTCCCGCCCGTTTGCATAAACAGTTGACATAGGGCCTTTCCGGCAGGCCACCAATGAATCTTTTGGCAAGTTTTCGCACCACTGGCTTAGTTTGAGATAATTAACCCAATCGGGAGTAAATCCATAATAAATATCGCCATGCAGGTTTTTACTAAGCAAAGGCAAATTCTCTTTCGTTTTATTAATGGTGGCTTTAAATTCTGAAATAACTAAAACGCCTACAATAAAAACAGCGACAAACTGCATTGCCCATGGCGCTTTTTTAAGGGTATCATACATTGCATATATAAACAGCATTAGATAAAGCGGAACAAAAACCATAATCAAGCGAGGCTGATCCCATTGTATTTGAAGCACCAAAAAAGTAATCCCCGTAAGGCTTAACGCATACATTGCAACAGCCAGCAAATAGGTATTTTTTGACCTGATTACCCTGTAAATAGAAAACAAGAATGCAAATACAAATAAAAATGTAAGACCTGTAATGGTAGAAGTGGCTTCGAATGAACGCAACCCGATTATCTGAAAGAACCGCTTGGATAAATATAAATCACAGTTCTGGAAAAATCGCATTACAAAGCCGTTAAAATTCTCAAGTCCATCGGCTGCATTATATGCGTTCTTCTGCATATATTGGCTGCTTTGTCCTCCAAACTGGCTTTGTGCATGCCACACTATTTTTTCAATAAAACCTGCGGGTATGTAAAATATTAAAAAGGCAGCCAATAAGTAAATTATGTGCCGGTATTGTTTGCGAATTGCAAAATATAAAATCATACCGCCAATGGCGAAAACCCCAACAGTTCTGGCTGAAGACATCAGGAAAATAATAAGTCCGACAATTACCCAACTCTTCCATGATTCCTTAATTGGCAGGGAATTATTATTTTTAATTTTATCAAGCAGTTTGAAAAAATAATAGAAGAATACAAACTGTAAAGCCATAAAGAATGCTTCGCTGTATGTTAAGCTTGCGTAGTTGAGAATAAAGGTATTAATGGCAGTAAGCAAAAGAACGCTATAAAGAACAAAAGCAGGAACCCTTCCTTTAAATGATTTATATAAGAACAGCAATGCTATGCCATTACAGATTACGGAAAGAAACTTGAGAAAAATGACATTGATTCCTAAAAAGGAGACAAAAATACTGAGGAATATAGGGTAAAGAGGCCCCTGAAAGGAAGGAAAAGCGCCTTTATGTAGAAAATCGTAGGCCCGTAAAATATAGGTAGAGTCATCTCCGCCTATATCCATTCGCGCCTGAAAAATTAAAAGAGAAAATAAACCGCCCAGGCCGAAAATGAAAATTAAAAGGACTTTGGAGTTTTTATCAATCCATTTATCTAACGAATTAAAAAGTGTGGAGGCTTCCTTTTTTACAGCAGAATAAACCGGCGGCTTTTTATCCCGGGCTTTTGCACCGGAAGATTTAGCTGTTGGTTTATTAGGTTGCGCCATATCCGAAGTTTTTTATTTTAATGTTGCTGTTGTCTCCCCTATTTCAGCCTCATCTGTATATATCTTAATAATGTATTTGCCCGGGCTAAATCCGCTGTTGCTTTCGCAATAAACGGAAAGGCTCATTTCCTGATTGGCATAATCTATAGTCTGCATGCCCGAATAAAAACCTTTTGTTCCTTCAAAGCTAAACAAGCTCGACTCATCCGCTGTTTTTGAAAGTTCCTTTGCATCCGGAGAAATTACGCGAATATAAATAGTTTTATTACCCATCTGCGTAATTCGGTTTGCTGCAATAGTAAACTGTACTTTCAATTTTTCTGCTTTACGGGCTTTTTCAGTAGTAACTTCCTTTTTACCAAACCGGAGGAATATACCTTCGGCGCTAATAGCTGTTGCCTGAAGTAAAGAACCCTTTAAAACCTTATCCTGTAATTCCCCTTTCTCTTTCTTTAACTGGCTGGTGCTTTTCTTCTCCTCGTTAAGCGACTGGACTGCGGTATTCCTTTCTGTTGTCAATTGCTGGTTCAGCGTATTAAGAGAATCGATTGTATGTACAAAATCCTGCATGATCTTCCGCAAGGTTGCCGTTTCCTTCTTTAACTGAGCTATTATATAAGGGTCATTCTTATATTTTTCAGCCTGTTGCATCAGCATAGTAATAGAATCCTTTTTACTATCCAGCTGAACCTGTATATCCTTATTATTTGTTTTTAAAGAAGCGTATTGAGCCTGAAGGCCTATTAAGTCAGAGGTGAGGCTGTCTGTCCGGTACTTTTCAACTTCCACTATTTTTACCTTTTCAACAACTGTTTGGCGCTGGTTAAAATATTGCCACCCAAGTACAACAATAAGGAGTAGTAGAATTAAAATAATTATTATCAAAAAACGATTCCGCCGTTCTTTTTTTTCAGGCTCAGTATTTTCAGGTTCAGTATTGACAGTATCCATAGGTATTATTGAAAAAGCAGACAAATGTACTATTTTTTCTGAGGGTGTTGCTTAGCGACGAATACCAATACCTGCCAATGAAAAAATGTGAATATTATTGTCGGTTGATGTATAGATAAGTTTGTAATCCATGCTCAAAATACTTTTCATTACTTTAGCATCGGGCCTTTGGATTGTATCCTTGTAATTTCCATACACAACTATGTAATCCACCGCCTTAGTTTCCGGGGATGGATTACAATACATATTATAATAACCTGAATTGGGACCCTCACCATTAATAAGAATCTTGGGAACAGTATAGTTATTCCAGGCAGTTGCAAACCATCCATCATCAGCTTCATAATTTTCAAGTATTACCAATGGTTTTTCTACGCCCATATAATCGGCAAAATGAAAGAGCAACCAGTTATTCGTGTAGTCTTTTGCCAAAACAATACTATTTGGCTTAATAACTTTGCCGGCTTCTTCCACTAACTCCACCTGCTTATTTAAATTGGAAATTATGGGCTGGTGAATATTAAGCAGCATAGTAAAATGTATTACCATTAAAGCAATGGAAATGGCCCACGTTATTATTTTATTATTCGGCTGCAAAGCAATCCACAATACAATGCAAACAAAAGAAAAATATAAAAACCGTAATGACATCATTCCCACACTTGCATTATTAGGTACAATAACAAAAAGCAGAAAAGAAATAAATGCCACCAGAAGAAATATGTCTGATGGATTTGTTTTAAATTGGGTTGTTCTCTTTACTCTAAAATAAATTGCAACGAGTAGCGATGTACAAATTAAATACAGGATAACTCTAGTCCATATCTCATCCCTGCCTGAATCTACTGTCAGGGGTTTTATAACATTTATCAAGTGAACTATATTCCGTATAGAAATCCTGAAATTTCCGGAATTGATATGTACTTTAAAAATAAAGACCAGGAAACATGCAACTCCCGGAGCCCAAATAAGAGAAAAAGATAACAACCTTTTAAAATCCATTTTTATAGGGGCGGCAAGTTTTCCTTGCCAAAGCCGAATTGGCACATTCATTTCCAGTAAAAACAAACTAAGCCCTGCAAAAAGAAAGTTGAGCCCATTGGTGAAATAGAGTAATGTAGCCAATAAACAAAGGATACTATAATTTTTAAAGGCTGTTCTTTTCCCTTCCCCTACAAAGTATTTGTGATAATAAATGAGTATGCCAAATAGCAAAGGAAAGGACAGGCAAAAATTATAAAATCCCATATAATAAAAGGATGAAAAGGAGAACGGAATGGCAAAAATGCTCAACCCTATATTCATGCTGCCCCATTGCTTTATGAGCTTGCGAAAAAGAAACGAAAAGCTTAATAGATACAATACAACCAGTATTTTTTCGGATACCTGCCATGAAAAGACAGTTATAAAAAAGGCTAACAGATAATGATCCGTTAGGTTGGCTACAGGCAACTTAGTAAGGCTATAATAGTGGCTGATAAATTTGTCACCCCCCAGAAGATAGTTTATTAACTTTGCATTATACAAATGCGAAGGTCCGTCGAGGCTTGGGTTAGAAGGATTAAGCATTATAGCAAGCACGCTTATCCCCAGGCAGGAATAAAAAAATATACTTTCAAAAGTTATTAGGCCAATCCTTCTATTCATCGGGACTAAGGTACTGGAAAATATGAGTGGATGATTTTTAGTATTTTCGCCGGACTTCCAAACAGAATTTATGAAAGACAAAATATTGGTTATAGGAGCCGGAGGCCAGATAGGTAAAGAACTCGTAGAAGAGCTTTGTACCATTTATGGCAGCGAGAACATCGTTGCATCGGATATTAAGCATGATATTGATGCGCCATGCGCCTATGAAAAACTGAATGTATTAGATGCGCATAGTATTACCTCTGTTATAAAAAAACATAACGTAAAAGAGGTTTATCTCTTGGCTGCTCTGCTGTCTGCTACGGCGGAAAAATACCCTGAACAGGGTTGGAAACTCAATATGGAAGGCTTATTGAACGTACTTGAACTGATGCGTGAAAAAGTGATTGATAAATTATTTTGGCCAAGTTCCATCGCTGTTTTTGGCCCGAATACGCCAAAGGTCAACACACCCCAATACACAGTAATGGAACCTAGTACCGTTTATGGCATTAGCAAACAGGCAGGAGAACGCTGGTGCGAATATTATTTCCGCAGGTATGGAGTGGATGTAAGGAGTTTGCGTTATCCGGGACTTATAAGCTACAAGTCGCCACCCGGTGGAGGTACAACCGATTATGCGGTTGATATTTATCACGAAGCACTGGCAAAAGGCCGCTATGAATGTTTCCTGAAAAGTGATACTATTTTGCCTATGATGTATATGCCCGATGCGTTAAAAGCAACCATCGGCATTATGCAAGCCGATGCAGATAAAGTTAAAATACGTTCCAGCTATAATTTGGCTGCCATTAGTTTCTCTCCTGCCGAAATTGCAGCAGAAATAAAAAAACACATTCCTGATTTTGAAATTACCTTTAAACCGGATTCCCGACAGGCAATAGCCGATAGCTGGCCACAATCTATTAATGATACAGAAGCCCGAAATCATTGGGGCTGGAAACACCAATATACGCTTGATACAATGACTACTGACATACTCAAGCACTTGGGCGAAGCAAAAAAATAGGCAATAGTGGGGCACAGGAAACTTAAAAAATTTGCCGAAGTAGCAGAATTTCCAAATGTTTTTCAAACGCATTTATTCCCTGAAGATGGAATAGTCTTTCCATTGAAAGGAAACTGGAAAACAGGCTATTTTAAAAATGAAAATCCTATTACGCTCGAGTTGGGGTGCGGCAGAGGAGAATATACTGTGGAACTTGCCAGGCGTTTCCCAAGCCGGAACTTTATTGGCATGGATATTAAAGGGGCCCGCCTTTGGAAAGGAGCGAAAGCAGCGCTGGGAGAGAACTTACAAAATGTGGCTTTTGTACGCAACCGTATTGATTTTATAGAGACTTATTTTGCTCCCGGTGAAATAAATGAGATTTGGATTCCATTTCCCGATCCCTATCCGGGCAAAGCTCAAAAAAGATTAGTAGCTCCGCCCTTTATAAAACGCTACCGAAACATTTCACCGGAAGGAACCATTGTCCACTTGAAAACGGATAACCACGAATTATATGAATATGCAATTGAGCAGGTAAATGAACATAAATACCCTCTTTTAGCCTGTTCAGAAGATATATATTCAGATGTTACTTCCCTTGGAGCGGAGCGATTTACATTGCTTACCGAGATACAGACTTATTATGAAAAACTCTTTCTTTCAACCGGTTCAAAAATTCATTATGCGGA
>DATHOL010000424.1:0-4721 GCA_035484895.1 Bacteroidia bacterium
GGTGTAAAAGTGGATACAAGGAACGCCAAACTTAATTAGCTCTTTACACTGCTTAATTCCCCATTCAATACCTATCTCTTTCACTTTCTTCTCATCATCGGTTTTTTCCATAGCATCGGCTAATTCTTCCGGCACTTCAATATGAAAGAATTTAGGAAGGCTTTGTAATTGTTTCTTATTTGAAATGGGTTTAATTCCCGGTATTATAGGAACATTAATGCCATTATCCCTGCATAGTTTTACATAGTTGAAATACTTTTGATTGTCGTAAAACAGTTGGGTAACTATATATTCAGCGCCTGCTTCCACTTTTGCTTTCAGGTGTTTTAAATCTGTTCCAAAATTAGGGCATTCAAAATGCTTTTCCGGATAACCGGCTACACCAATGCAAAACCCTCCATTGGCGCTATGGTCGGTCATTTCTTCTTCGTAAAGATATTTGCCATCATTTAATGCAACTATTTGCTTTACCAAATCAATAGCATGAATATTGCCATTCGGCTCGGGGATAAAAGCGCTTTCTGTTTTAACAGCATCGCCACGCAAGGCGAGGATATTATCTATTCCTAAAAACTGTAGGTCAATCAGCGCATTTTCAGTTTCTTCTTTACTGAATCCTCCGCAAATAAGATGAGGTACCGTATCAATTTTATACTTATTAATAATAGCTGCACATATACCTACAGTGCCCGGACGTTTACGTACCGATATTTTCTCCAGGTAACCTCCTTCGCGCTTTTTATAAATATATTCCTCCCGATGATAAGTAACATTAATAAATGAAGGATTGAACTCAATCAACGGGTCAATGCTTTCATAAATAGAATTAATGCTTTTCCCTTTCAGAGGAGGCAAAATTTCAAATGAAAATAAAGTAGATTTAGATTTATTCAGATGTTCTTTAACTTTCATATCAATTGTATTTTTGAGCGGAATTAACAGGCGATTTTTCTATGCTTAAACCTGCATCCATTATCATAGGAAGACTGTCAACACGCATGGCCTGTGTAATTATAAATTCATAAATACCCGGCTTGCGGAATTTTACGTTTCGCTTGAAAAGAATTTTATTATCCCATATATCTCCTAATCCGCTTCCCAGCCATTTTCCGTTTGCATCTGCAAGTATGCATTCCATGGTATCGCGTTCAACGACTTTCATAGGCGAATTAATATCAATGAAAAGATAGAGATTACTGAAATCATAGTTATCGGCATTCCTCACCGTTACAAATATGTTGTATTTATTTATGGTATCACTTACAGGTACATCAAATGTCAGGGGCTTATTCATATCCCAAATGTCATTGGGGATGGTGGTGCAATTTCTGTATACTACATCCTTAGTACAAGAGGATATAGTAATACTAATCAATAAACTAAATAAAAGATTTCTCTGTTTCACGGGTTAAAAGCAATGTGCGAAATTAACGAATATTCTAAACCCCAAGTAACTGATTAAAATAGCTAAGATAATGGCCTTTCTCTGAATCTTTGGAAAACTGTTCAATAATCGTTTTTCTGGCTTCTTTGCCCATTTCATTTCTTCGCTTTTCATCATCTATCAGCACTGATATTTTCTCTACCCATTCATCTTCCTTATCTGCAAGAAATCCGTTTATGCCATCCTTTATTATTTCTTTATTAACCCCAACAGGCGACATAATGGCAGGTATTTCAAGGGCCATATATTGCAAGCCTTTTAGGCCGCATTTGCCTTTAGTCCATTCATCATCGGGCAGTGGCATTATTCCAATATCAAAAGAAGAAAGTTCATCTATTTCATTTTCCTTACTCCAGCCCTGGCCTTTAATGTCAAGTTCTTTATGAATATAGTTTTTATCGCCAATTACTTTTATCACCAACTTATCGCCATACTTTCGTTTGAGTTTTGTTAAAATAGGAATAGCAAACTCAAAATGCTTTATGGTGGTTATACTCCCTGTCCAGCCTATGCAAACCTTTCCATCCGTGCGCCTACTGGCAGGGTTTCTCTTATATTCTTCTGTGTCAATAGTAGTGGGTACTATTTTTATGTTGGTATTGTAATAAGATGCATAGTTGGCAAGATATTTATTTCCGGCAAAAACCATATCGGAAATAGAAATTATTTTGGCGATTTTTCCAGGATATTTCAGCCAGCGTAATTTTTTATTGGCATCTGATGTATCGCCCAGCCAGATAGAGTCGTCAAAATCATACACCAATTTTGCCTTCGATTTCCCGAATCGTTTTTCAAAATAGGTAGAGCCTAGTAAAAAAGCTTCCCTATGGATGAAAATGATATCAAATTCATTTGCCCTTGCAACATCTTTCAATCTTTTGAAAATAGCATTTACCAATATACCAAACTTTTGAATGTATTTCCCTTTACGATACAGATAGAAATCACTGGTATCCGATATCAGGTTAGAATGTACACATTGGAAACCATTACTTTCAAGATACAGGTAAAACTGCTCAAACCTGAACCTTTGCCCCGGCGCCCTGTTTGGCCTGTGTGAAGTAATGAATAATATTTTTTTCAATGTATCTAAAGGCTAATACTTCTATTAATCTTCCAGCCAAACAGGTGGAAGCTTTTCAGTGATTTCTATATCCTTGAATTTTTTGCTTTTCCGGATGCCCGCATCTTTGGCCCATTTAGCCATATCCCTCAAACCATCCTGCAATGATTTGGAATGCCCTTGTGAAAATATTTTCTTCACTTTGGTATGGTCTGAATAAGCATGCATTACTTCATTTCTTGCCGCTAAATGGCGGATTTTGCCTTTTATTTGCATGGCCTCCATGGTTGCTGTTGCAAGTTCATTGACTGAGTATTCTTTATCGGCTCCAATATTAAATATCTGGTTGTAAGCATTTGGATTATTTACTGAATTCGCAATACAAGGCGCTACATCCCCGATATGGCTGAATGCCCTTGTTTGAGAACCATCACCAAAAACAGTAAGTTGCTTACCCTGCATCAATTGGTTCATAAAAATACCTACCACGTTTCTATACCTGTCTCCAATATTCTGGTATTCGCCATATACATTATGAGGACGGAATATGATATAGTTTAACCCAAACATTTCATGGGTTACCTTTAAATCCATTTCTACTGCATATTTTGCAATCCCATAAGGATCCTCAGGTATCGGTGTCATATCTTCTGTCATAGGTGGCTTTTGATTACCGTAGACTGCAATAGACGAAGTAAAGACAAAGCATTTCACTTTATGTTTGACGGACTCGTTGATAAGATTAACGCTGCCAATTAGGTTATTGGAATAATTGAAACGTTTTATAAAATGACTGAGGCCTTCGGCAGCGTAAGCAGCCAAGTGGTATACATAATCAAACTTATGTTCATGAAATAATTCAGCAAGCAATGTGTGGTCTTCCACGGAGCCTTGAATAAATTGAGCCCTTGGATTGATGTTATCAATAAATCCACCGCTCAAGTCATCCAGTACAATAACCTTATGCCCGCCGTCTAGCAATTCATTTACAACATGAGTTCCTATAAAACCTGCTCCGCCTGTAACTAATGAAGTGCTCATGATAAGTTATAAAGCGACAAAGATACTACTCTGCGAAAATTTACGGATGATTTATTCTACTGCTAAACTGCTTTATTGCTAACAAACGAATGTTAGAACTTTCTTAGCGTGAATAAGAATTTCGCTAAATTCGCCCGCAAATTAAGGGTATGAATAAAGTTTATAAAAATGCTGATGAAGCTATCGCCGATATTAAAGATGGTATGACACTTATGCTAGGCGGTTTTGGTTTATGCGGAATTCCTGAGAATTGCATTTCAGCCTTGTTGAAAAAAGGAATTAATGATTTAACATGTATTTCAAATAATGCGGGCGTAGATGATTTTGGTCTTGGTCTGTTATTAAAAACAAGACAGATAAAAAAGATGATGTCATCGTATGTTGGCGAAAACGCTGAGTTTGAACGGCAGTTTTTACAAGGGGAATTGCAGGTTGACTTGGTTCCGCAAGGAACTTTGGCAACCCGCATAGCTATGGCCGGATTGGGTATTCCTGCATTTTTTACTCCAGCCGGGTATGGTACGGAAATTGCGGAAGGAAAAGAAACCCGTGAATTTAATGGTAAAATGTACCTGATGGAAATGGCCCTGCATGCTGATTTTGCAATGGTAAAAGCCTGGAAGGGCGATACTCTGGGTAATCTTGTTTTCAGGAAAACCACACGCAACTATAGCGTACCTATGGCAAAAGCAGGTAACATTACAATTGCAGAAGTGGAGCATTTAGTGCAACCGGGTGAACTTGATCCCGACCAGATTCATGTGCCGGGTATATATGTTCACCGCATTTTTGAAGGAAAGAATTATGAGAAAAGAATTGAAAGAAGAACAGTTTCAAAATAAGGAAAGATATGCTTGACAAAAATGGAATTGCTAAACGTATAGCACAAGAGTTGCAAGATGGAATGTATGTAAACCTTGGCATAGGAATTCCTACGCTGGTTGCTAATTATATTCCTTCGGGTATGACTATTATCCTGCAATCGGAAAATGGGATATTAGGTACCGGTCCATATCCAAAAGATAGTGATGTAGATGCTGACCTTATTAATGCAGGGAAAGAAACAGTAACCGTTCTGCCGGGCGCTTCTTATTTCGATTCCTTTGAAAGTTTCGGTATGATACGTGCCGGCAAGGTTGATTTGACTGTACTTGGCGCTATGGAAGTAAGCCA
>DATHOL010000425.1:0-3015 GCA_035484895.1 Bacteroidia bacterium
TGAACAGGCATTCATTTTAATTAGTAATTAATAATTAGCAATTAATAATTTTTAATTGCTAATTACTAATTAAATTTAGAGTTGGCTTTTTAATTTGCCTTCAAGCACCGATTTTGGCACAGCGCCGACTTGCTTATCTACGATCTTTCCGTCTTTAAAGAAAAGTATGGTTGGGATATTGCGGATGCCAAACTCCATAGATACGGCAGGGTTGTTGTCAACATCCACTTTGCCTACTATGGCTTTGCCGTCATATTCTTTAGAAAGTTCTTCTACAAACGGGCCTACCATCCTGCATGGTCCGCACCATTCTGCCCAAAAATCGAGCATTACAGGTTTATCTGAATTGAGCACTAATTCTTTAAAGTTAGCGTCGGTTATTTCAATTGCCATATAGTTAAATTTAATAGATTACAAAGTTACAAAAATTTCAGGTGAGATATGTTGCTTGAAAAATGGATATGAACAGGACTATTAACAAAGACGTTTTGTTAATCACATTACTCAGAACATATATCCGTATCTTCTTTTTTTGAATGAATTATTATCCGTTGCTCGTCCGCCATCGGAAGCGTTTTTTCCGGCACCGCCTAATTTATCAAAACTGTAAATGAGCGATATCTCCTGCGAGCCGGAGGTATAATGGGTAAGCTGGGTAATTACATAATCGTACGAATAGCATATCTGCAGGCTGTTATGTAAAATAATACCCACTTCCATAGCCAAGGCATCATTCAACCGCACTGAAAGCCCGGCAATAAAACGGTGTTGTATATAGCAACGAATATCGTAAGCTAAATCAATGGGAGCGCCACCTGTATAATTTACAAACAGGCTGTTTTGCCAGGTAGTGCTTTCATCGGCACCAAATATATAGCCTAAATAAGCATACATGTGGCTAAACAACTGCAATGCTCCGGCATGAGAGGTATCGGAAGGAAAGCCATATTCTTTGTAGAAATTTTCGGTAGAGGAAAGTATGTTGAGTGCGCTCAGTCCGAATCGCCATTTATCATTATATAAATAGGCTCCTGCACTGGCATCAGGCGCCCAAACACTTGGGCTGGCAAGCCTGTCAATGGCCGGATCCAGGGTTTGGTTGGTTGTTATTTTGCTTTCATCAATAGAATAGTTTACCATGGAACCTGCCAAACCAAAGGAAAAGGTAAGGTCTGAAAAATGGATTTGAAAAGCATAATCGAGGCTATAGTTCGTCCGTTTGGTAAAGCCTGTGGCATCTTGATAAATATAGGCGCCAATGCCCATTTTATTTTTTATAGAATAGTTCAAACTGAAAGCTTCTGTTGTTGGAGCATCTGTAAAACCGAGCCATTGGTCGCGGTAGTTCAGGCGTACGTCATAGGTTCTTTTGGTTCCGGCAATAGCAGGATTAAAGAGTAATTCATTGGATACGAACTGGGTGAAAAAGGGCAATTGCTGGGCATCGGAAAAGATCCCAATCAACAGAAGAAAGATAAGAAATGTATTTTTTTTGTTCCTCATTCTACCCTGATTATTGTTACTGCTCCATGATAAGTTCTTCCGGTGCCTGTATTCAATACATAATAATAAGTAGCGGCAGGCAACATGGCATCCATATTTTTACCATCCCACTGGTTTTGGTATTGGTGCTGGAAATAGACTAATTTCCCATACCGGTTATATACATATAAATCATTATGGGGATACATGAAAATATTGCCGATGTACCAGGTATCATTTATGCCATCGCCATTAGGGGTAAATGTGTTATAAAAAACAAGGTCGGAATCTGATTTAACTAATACCACCACCGAATCAAACCCCTCACATCCGTTCCCGTCATAGCCCTCCACATAATAGGTGTAGGTTTGCTCAGGCTCTACTTCCGGGTTAGCGGTATTGGAGTTAAACATGGCCCCGCCGGGAAACCATTGATAGGTATCGGCTCCGCTGGCTTGCAGGTTTATGTTTTGGCCCTGGGTAAGATACACAGGAGATACAGTTGTAATAGTAGGCCCGTAAGGAATAATAGTAACCGAAGATGTATCAGAGCAACCATAGGTTTTATCTGTGATAATCATGGTGTAGGTAGTCTCAAAAATGGGGGTTGCCATAGGATTGGGGCAAGTTGTGCAACTTAATGAATCATCAGGAAGCCACTGATAATGAAATGTATTTGAATTAAGTGGCCCGCCGAGTTTAACTGATTTTCCTCCGCAAAGGCTTTGCCTGCCGCCGGCGCTGGCATAAAAAATAGAATCGATATAAATAACGACAGAATCGGTTGCACTATCGCCTGCATTATCAATCACTAACAGGCGGAATTTTACGGAGGAGTTAAAAATAGCTGCTGTTGGGTTGGCAAGCAGGTTGTTATTCATAGTAGCCGCCGGGGTCCAATAGTAGGTATAGGGTGCAACACCGCCCTGGGCTGTGGGTGCATTTCCAAGTACCAGGCTATCGCCGGGATGGCAAACTTTTTGGCTGTTACCCGCCGAAGCTAAAAGTTGGGAAGTCTTGTTTTTGGAATAGGATAAACAGGAGGCATTACCGCATAAAGGCAGCAGGGTAGAAAAGAATATAATCAGGTGCTTATAAGGGAAAACCATGCTTGCCATCGGGGATTGATGGTAGCAAATTTAACAAACCCTAAAATGGAGTTGGCTGATGTAAAACAGTATTTATGAACAGTAAGGAACTTACTATCTCTTATGTAACTTTTCGTCAGAAACGGTGAGTTTCTTGCGGCCTCTCCTTCTCCTGGCCGAAAGTACTCTTCTGCCATTTGCAGTTGACATTCTTTCGCGAAAACCGTGTTTATTGCGTCTTTTACGGGTTGAGGGCTGGTACGTTCTCTTCATGATTCTTTAAATGGAGGCGCAAAGATATTATCTTTTTCAATACAAACACGAAAAAGTTAAAAGGTGAAAGTTAAAAGGTGAAAGTTGCTTCCAGGCAAGTATTGTAGGGGTGCAAAATTTCGAACCCTTACATCCTCAATCCAAAAAATCCTGAATTCATGGTTTAATCATA
>DATHOL010000426.1:0-10560 GCA_035484895.1 Bacteroidia bacterium
CTGCTACAGCAAGTTCGATGAGATTGTTACCCGTTTCGGAATTGAAAAAATTAAAACCATTGGCGACGGGTATATGGCTGCCGGCGGTTTGCCCGTCCGGAACACAACCAACGCGGTGGATGCTGTTAAGGCCGCGTTAGCTATCCGCGGTTTTATTGAAGAAGAAAAGCAAATGCGCCAAAGCGAAGGAAAGCCCTATTTCGAAATACGAATTGGAATGCACACGGGCCATGTGGTAGCCGGAGTGGTAGGTATTAAAAAATTCGCTTACGATATTTGGGGTGATACTGTAAATATTGCCTCTCGTATGGAATCCAGCGGGGAACCCGGTAAAGTAAATATTTCAGGTGCTACCTATGAATTTGTAAAAGACCAATTTACCTGCACATATAGAGGGAAAGTACAGGCTAAAAATAAAGGTGAAGTTGATATGTATTTTGTGGAGGGCTAATAATAAGACCTCATCCTTGGTCCTTCTCCTGCAAGGAGAAGGTAGTGTTTCATAGGAAAGCGAGATTACCCTCTCCCATAGGAGAGGGTAGGGTGAGGTCTTTATTTAACCACTTTCAAATCCTTTTGCAAAGTATCCAGGTCCAATCCGCTTGGCGAACCTTTCTTCTTTGCAAAATCATGACTGATAACAGCAAAGGCTTCTTCGCAATAGGCATCCCAAAAGGCCCAAGTTAGTTTTTTAGTCTTGCCCCAGGTAACACAGGTTAAGCCTTCTTTATCATATCCTATAACGGCTATGCAATGCCCACCCCAGGAGCCTACTTTGCCTCTGCCTTTTTTGGAACCTTCCGGAGGAACCCGCCATTCGGTTTGTCCCCATGCCGTTTTCGGTAATTGCATTCCGGCATAGCATCCGCCAAATAAGTAACATGCCTGTTTTATATGGGCATGATTTTTATGTTTGAGTTTAACATACGCCATTATCTTATGTCCGGCAATGCCTTTTTTTCTCCAATGTTTTAATGCCTGCAACGTTTCCGCTCCGTCATCATGTTCCTTTGTTTTTGGATCATAGCCTGTAATTGCCGAATAAGCTTTGAGTATATGTTCGTCTGTAGGGACAATCGGTTTTCCGTTATCTGCGGTCCATTCCATTATCAAATGGCCGGCGGCAGCTACGGTGCAGTTTTCAATATGTTTGTTTAGCATCATTCTCCAACGGTTGCTTGGTATCTTTTTTGCCCAAACATGTTCAGCAGGTGCTTTCGGCAGTTTTTTTTCATCTATATAATTGTGCAAGTGCAGCGTCCGCGGGTCATGCCTGGCAGGGTGCTTACCCAGTTTCATCATTCGATGATTCACTTTTTTTTCGGCCATAATAATTAGTGTTTAATAATTGAATGATGCAGGTTTCACGTACAAATATGCAAATTTTGAACTATCTCCATATAGTTCATAAATAAGTATTCCGCAAAAGCCTTAAATTTGTATGTTTGCCAATAATTAAAATAATATGAAGTTTTTTATAGATACAGCCAATCTGGCCCAGATTAAAGAAGCCCAGGATTTGGGCGTGCTTGACGGTGTTACTACCAATCCATCGCTGATGGCTAAAGAAGGGATAGTAGGACAAGCGAACATTATGGACCATTACCGCAAAATATGCGAAATCAGTACCGGTGATGTGAGTGCCGAAGTAATCTCTACCGATTATGATGGCATGCTTAAAGAAGCTGCGGAATTGGTGAAGATTCACCCGCGTATTGTGGTAAAAATCCCAATGATTAAAGAAGGAGTGAAGGCCATAAAGTATTTGCACGGACAAGGCATTAAAGTGAACTGCACACTCATATTTTCTGCGGGACAAGCGCTGCTGGCTGCAAAGGCAGGGGCTGCGTATGTGTCTCCGTTTATCGGAAGGTTAGATGATATTTCACAAGATGGTATGGAGCTGATAAAACAAATCCGCCTGATTTTTGATAACTACGATTACAAATGCGAAATACTGGCTGCTTCAATAAGGCACCCTGTTCATATTGTAAAGTGTGCTGAATATGGCGCCGACGTGGCTACTTGTCCGTTGAGTTCCATTATGGCATTATTGAAGCACCCGTTAACTGATATTGGGCTGGAGAAATTTCTTGCCGATTATAATGCATCACAAAAAAAGTAATTGTATAGGCTGATGAAAATGTGCAGAAAATTATCCCTTGTAGTTTTTGGTGCTGTGCTGTTTACTATGCTTGTCTGCTCTTGCAGCGGGGGACATGCCACAACCAGCCATAAGCACCCGTTTAAGGGTACTTCAAGGATGTTCTAAGTAAATTACTTGCTTTCGTTCAGCCTTTTTTGGAGCGCTTGTATGTAATCGCGTAATCGTGCTGCTTCTATAAAATCCATTTCCTTGGCAGCTTTTTCCATGGCTTTTTTGTTGCGTTTTATTTCTTCTTCCAGCATAGGGACGGTTTTATATTCGCTGGCAGATTCAGCGGCTATGCTGGCGTTTTCGGCTTCGGTATTGGCTAAATAAATTTTGGCTTTTGTGCTACGTGAATCTCCTAAGCCCGCCTGTTCCATAATACTTTCCTTTCCTTTGATAATGGTGGTTGGAGTAATATTGTGTTCAAAATTATAGGCTATTTGTTTTTTGCGGCGGCGCTGGGTTTCGTCCATGGTTCTTTGCATGGAGCCCGTGATGCGGTCTGCATACATAATAACCCTGCCATTAGAGTTACGTGCAACACGCCCTACAATCTGCGTAAGCGAACGTTCCGAGCGCAGGAAACCTTCTTTGTCCGCATCCAAGATAGCAAGCAGGGATACTTCGGGTAAGTCAATACCTTCTCTCAACAGGTTGACACCAATAAGCACATCAAACAAGCCCATTCGCAAATCATGCAATATCTCCACACGTTCCAGGGTATCAATATCGGAGTGTACATAACGGCAACGCACATCTACTTTAGAGAGATATTTGGCAAGTTCTTCCGCCATGCGCTTGGTAAGGGTTGTGATAATTACCCGTTCTTCTATCTCTACATTTTTACGGATTTCCTCCAGCAAATTATCAATCTGGTTAAGGGTAGGGCGCACTTCTATAATTGGGTCCAGCAAGCCTGTAGGGCGGATAAGCTGTTCCACCACCACACCTTCCACTTTTTGCAATTCATAATCGGCGGGAGTGGCGCTCATAAAAATGGTTTGCTTTTGAAAAGCTTCAAACTCATCAAATTTCAAGGGGCGGTTATCTAAAGCAGATGGCATACGGAAACCATACTCTACCAAGGTAGTTTTGCGCGAGCGGTCGCCGCCATACATGCCATTTATTTGTCCTATGGTAACGTGGCTTTCATCAATAACCATCAAGTAATCTTTTGGGAAATAATCGAGCAAACAATAAGGCCTTTCGCCCGGACGCCTGCCATCAAAATAACGGGAGTAGTTTTCAATACCGGAGCAATAACCGAGTTCGCGCATCATCTCTAAGTCATAATTGACACGCTTTTGCAGGCGTTCCGCCTCTTCGTGCTTCCCGATGTCTTTCAGGAAATCAACTTGCTTTACCAAATCCTCCGCAATGTTTTGCAACGATTTATTCAGGGTATCAGGAGAAGTGACAAATATATTTGCCGGATAAATTTTAATGGAATCAAGCGTCTCTATTTTCTTTCCGGTAGAGGCCTCAAAAGTTTCAATGCCTTCAATAGAATTACCCAAAAACTGCACCCGTAAAGCATAATCTGCGTATGCCAGATAAATATCTACCGTATCTCCTTTCACCCGGAAATTACCTCTGTCAAAATCTCCTTCCGTACGGGAATAGAGGGCGGTGACAAGCAAATTCAATAATTTGGTACGGCTGATTTTTTGGTCCTTTTGTATAGGTATGACAGTATTTTCAAACTCCACCGGGTTACCAATACCATATATACAGGATACCGATGAAACCACAATAACATCGCGCCTGCCGGAGAGTAGGGCAGAAGTAGTTGCCAATCGGAGCTTCTCTATTTCTTCGTTGATGGATAGGTCTTTTTCTATGTATGTGTTTGTAGTCGGCAAGTATGCTTCCGGCTGGTAGTAATCATAATAAGAGACAAAATACTCTACCGCATTTTTAGGAAAGAATGTTTTAAACTCCCCGAAAAGCTGTGCTGCCAGTGTTTTGTTGTGGCTTAATACAAGCGTTGGTTTTTGTGTATTGGCAATAACATTCGCTATGGTGAATGTCTTACCGGAGCCTGTTACTCCCAGCAATACCTGGTTCGGTGTGCCTGCAACAACCCCTTTGGTAAGTTGTTCAATAGCCTGAGGCTGGTCGCCGGTAGGTTTAAAAGGTGCTTCGAGTTCAAATTCCATAGTTGCAAAGTTAGGCAATAAAGTAAAGGAGTTGACTATAATGTATAGTTTTATAGATGACGTAAAGCAATAGAATTTATTTATTTTTGTTCAGATGAAAAGAAAGGTTTTTGCAATTTCAGGAAGTACGAGAAAAGACTCCGCCAATCTGCAAATTATTAAAGCAATTGCAGCTATGACGAATGAAAAGTGGCAAATTGAAATATTTAATGACCTTGCCTTGTTGCCTCAATTTAATCCGGATATTGACAAGGAAGGAGCCCTGCCCCAAATTATAAACGAATTCAGAAACAAAATTCAAGAAGCAGATGGTGTATTAATCTGTACGCCGGAATATGTTTTCAGTGTGCCGGGAAGCCTTAAGAATGCTATTGAATGGACTGTTTCAACAACAGTTTTCTCCGATAAGCCGGTTGCACTGATTACAGCATCAGCTTCAGGAATAAAGGCACATGAGTCGTTGCTTTTGATTATGGAAACTATTGTCGCAAAACTTAGCCCAAAATCGCAAGTATTGATTTCGGGAGCAAGGGCCAAATTGAATGCCAATGGGCAAATTACGGATGAACTGACATTGAATAAAATTAAAGAATTGGTGGCTGATTTTGAGGAAATGATGCATTCGGCTAAAGGCTGACATGCTTGATACAAAATAACCATACTTTATTTTTCCTTATTATTGTAGAATAATATTACTCCTTTATGTCAGCTACCAAAGAAAACGAACGGCTTGAGTTTTTCTCCGACGGAATTTTTGCCATTGCCATCACACTACTGGTATTGGAAATGAAGGTTCCTAATGAGGACTCGATTCATTCCATTCACGAGTTTTGGATTGCATTAAGCAAACTTTGGCCCAATCTTTTCGCTGTAGTATTGAGTTTTACTATCATACTTTTGGGCTGGCTCTCTCATCATGGCATATTCAAATTGCTCGATAAATCATCGCTGCATTTAATGTTTGCCAACGGTTTTTATTTGCTTTCCATTGTTTTATTCCCATTTGCTTCTGCGCTTGTAGCCGAATATTTAGATACGGATTTCGCTACACCCGCAGTGGTTGTTTATTGCATATTTAATTTATTCCAATCTACAAGTTATGCCTTGCTGCTTTATTCTACGTTCAGGCCTAAACTCCTGATAAAAGATGAACACTCCCAAAAACAAATGCGCACTAAAATTCACGGCCCCAGGCTTGCCATACCGCTTGTGCTATGCGCTATGATAATATCATTTTGGTTCCCGAAAATTGCTTTTCTTATGATATCACTCATGTGGATTGGGATAATATCGCGCCTGTTCTGGTCGCATAAGAAGTTCTCTTAATTAGTGATAAGTGGTGAGTGATAAGTGATAAGAAATGAGTTTAACTGAGCAAATAGCAAAGAATCTAAGAGCCGTTTATTTTGGTGGAAACTGGACGGGTGTAAACGTGAAAGCAACCCTGAAGGATGTTACCTGGCAACAGGCTACAGCAAAAGTTTATTCATTCAACACTATTGTAACGCTGGTGTACCATACTAATTATTATATAGATGTGGTAACAAAGGTTTTACATGGAGAGCCCATCAATTCCAAAGATGAATATAGCTTCATCCACCCTCCAGTAAGCTCGCAGGAAGAATGGGAAAAGCTATTGGATAAAACCGATACTGATGCCGAGAGCTTTGCCAAATTAATTGAACAACTACCCGAAAGCAAACTTTGGGAAACCTTTGCCGATGAAAAATATGGTAGCTTATACCACAACCTTACCGGAATTATTGAACACATGCATTATCATTTGGGGCAAATGGTGCTGGTGAAGAAGATGGTGGGGTAGCTATAAGCTATAAGATAGGAAATGCAGTGGTCTCTATACTACGGATGGCATTTTTTCGATTTTATCAAAACAGCGATCTATTAATCGTAGATTTTTCTCAAGACTATATTTACGAGAACATCCAAATGGAAATTTCCTTTTTTTCTCAATCTCAAATTGTTTCTTGTCAAGCTCATTATAAGGAGCATAAATAGAAGCTTTTATGTCATATGTATAAAACGAAATAAAGTGTAACTTTTCAAAAGCTTTCCATTTGTAGTTAATCAACTTAACATCTAAATTGCTTAGTGTTGGGCATTCTCCAACCATACTAAAACACCAGATAAGAAAATAAATACTGTGAAAAACCTTTAAGTAGTTTTCGAAGTTGTAATAAATATCTGGATTAAGCCCATGAAATATAGAATGTCTGTTTAAAACATTATCTCTTTTAGGTTTATTAATATATAAATCCTTTGAAAAATAATTAGTAATAATAGATAACCATATATTGATGAATTCTTTTTCAAGAATTACTAATTCCTCAATTTGGTCATTATTAAGTTTTGGGAGGTAACGATTACTTCCATTATAACTTTTTCTGTAGATTTTCAATGATTCTTCTTCGATGCAACTAAAAAAAGTATTGAATAATTTGCCCTTAGGAAATTTTGTTTTTCTTTTTTCCAAATAATTTCTCATCGAGCCTTCAATTACAGGCAAAAGTGTGTTAATTGCTCCGGCATAATCTCTTTGGATACACAACGCAATGGATTGGTCAATTAAATGGCAAAAAGGATTAAGACTCAAACTTACCTTCATATAAGCATCAATATCGAACGCAATTCTTCTATAATTTCTGAATCTCAAAGTGAAAAAAGTGAAAATGGTTTCTTTGTTAAGGATATTTTCGTTGGATAGTTTTTCAAAATATTTAATTTCAGCACCTAGCATCAAAGGATGTATGTATGCCCAATCGTATTTTGTTAATGTATTATTAATTTTTTGCATTTCCCTTGAATTATTTACATGGCTTTCAAGGTTCTTCTTGCATTCTTCAAAATTCATAGGGTTGGTATTTATTATAAATTAGGTAATTATGCAAAATTAGATACAAGTTTGTTTTGTTTGATGCCTGAAAGGGCAAAATATATCAGCATGGGGCAACGTATAAATGCAAACACGTTTGGGTAGCCCTGAAAGAGCGTAATCAAGAAGGTAATTATTATCCCGCCCTTTCAGGGCTGTTGAAGATTGTGTTGTTAATCACAGGGCGATGCCCTGTGCTATTATATGATTCCCCTTCAGGGAATATTTGCCCGTCCGGCCCGGACTACTTCAAAAAATGAATAATCTTTTCGGCTAATTCTTTACCTATGCGTTGTTGGGCTTCTTCGGTAGAGCCGCCAATGTGAGGAGTGAGTGATATTTTAGCGTGGTGTAGTATTTCAGCACGCGGAGATTTTTCATCTTCAAAAACATCCAATGCTGCATGGGCAATATGGCCAGAGTTTAATCCATCGAGCAAGGCTTGCTCCTCAATAACCCCGCCACGCGAAGCATTGATAAGCATAACGCCTTGTTTCATTTTCTTTATTTGCGCATGGCCGATAACCTTTCCGCCCGGTACGTGCAGGGATATGAAATCACTCTTGGCAAGTAATTCATCCAGCGAACATGTTTTGATATTTACAGTTGCTGTTTGGTTGCCATTCAAACTGATTTCAAGGGTAGCTTCCGGGATATAGGGATCGTAAGCGTATATATGCATACCTGTTCCAAGTCCAATTTTGGCAAGGCATTGGCCAATTCTGCCGAAACCGATGATACCTAAATTTTTTCCGCTTACTTCAATCCCTTTGGAATACTTTTTCTTCAATGCAGCAAATTCATTATGTCCCTTTTGGGGCATATCGCGGTTCGATTCATCCAAATTGCGAGCCATAGTATAAATGCTTGCCATCACCAATTCTGCGACAGACAAAGAAGATGCTGCAGGTGTATTTACAACCTGTATATTTTTAGATTTTGCATGTTCCACATCAATATTATCCATGCCTACGCCGCCACGTGCAATAAGGCGCAGAGAAGGACATGAATCAATGAGGGCTTTGTCAACACGGGTTGCACTGCGTACTACCAGGGCTGCAAAATCTTCGGCATTTATAACTTCGATCAACTCATCTTGCGGAACCTTATCGGTAACCACTATAAAGCCTTCTTTTTCGAGCATTTTAATGCCCTCTTCTTCCATTCCGTCGTTAGCAAGTATTTTTTTCATTTCAATATTTTAAAAAGTATGCCACAGATTTCACAGATTAATTTCGCGTACAATCTAAATAACTGTCTGAATTTTAATCTGTGGCAAGTTTGTTTTTATTAATTCCAAATAAGGGCAATTATTTTACCCGTTTTTCTTTTCCAAATCTTTCATCACATCTACCAATGCCTGCACATCTTCTACTGTTAATGCATTATACATAGATGCCCTGTATCCGCCTACATCGCGGTGGCCTTTAATACCGACTATTCCCGCTTCTTTCCACATCTTATTAAAAGTCTCTTCCAATTCAGGTTTGGTTAAAAGGAAAGTGGCATTCATCCACGAGCGGTCTTCTTTTACCACCGTTCCTGTAAAGAGTGAGTTGCGGTCAATTTCCGAATACATCAGTTCCGCTTTTTTACGGTTAATTTCTTCAATCCAGGCCAAGCCGCCATTCTTTTTAAGCCATCTCATGGTCAATAGGCAGGCATAAACAGAAAATACAGGGGGAGTATTGTACATGGACTCTCCTTTAATATGGACTTGATAGTCCAGCATAGAGAACATCTTTCTGCCCGTTTTTCCAAGTATGCTTTCTTTCACTACCACCATAGTTGCGCCTGCTGCCCCCATGTTTTTTTGGGTTCCGGCATAAATCAGGTCGAACTTACTGAAATCTACCCGGCGGCTGAAAATATCGGATGACATATCGCACACTATCGGTATCGGTGAATTGGGAAATTCATGCATTTGCGTACCATAAATGGTATTGTTCGACGTGATATGCAAGTAGCTTGCATCAGTCGGGATGGTATAATTTTTAGGAATGTGATTGTATTTCTCATTTTCGGAAGAAGCAACGATGTTCACATTGCTTATCATCTTTGCTTCCTTAATGGCTTTATGCGCCCAAACGCCGGTATCTACATAAGCTGCAGTGCCGCCTGTTACAAGCAAATTACTGGGTACCATGGCAAATTGCAAACTAGCACCTCCGCCAAGGAATAAAACTTTGTATTCACTTCCCAAGCCCATCAGCTCGGTAACAAGGGAACGGGCTTCTTCCATAATAGCCATAAAATCCTTATCGCGGTGCGATACTTCGAGTATGGATAATCCGGTATTGTTGATGTTGAGAACTCCTGCTGCTGCTTCCTGAATAACTTCGGCAGGGAGAATAGCAGGCCCTGCGCTAAAATTGTGTTTTCCTTTCATAAATTTTGAACAATATTATAGGGTTGCAAAGATACTAAATATAGGGTATTTCAAATAAGCTTTTCCTGCCCCCAATCCCAAAGGGTTTTAATTATTGCCGGTCGGGCTCCGACTCATTGCTGGGGTTGATAAATAGGTTTATTAATTTTATAATCATGGTTTTTAGGGTTCTTGTATTTCGGATCGCTTTTGTCGTTGGGGTTGCGGGCCTGAACGTTTGCTGCATAGGTCCAAAAACCATTACTATACTTCATCCCATCTACCTGGAAACTGGGGCCGTAATACTGGTGCTGGCCTTCCAATCCGTCTTCAATAGGGCCCAATAAGTCAAATAATATCATCCCTTTAGAATCATCATATCGTAATGACATTGATACATCGGCAGAATATTCAAAAAGTATCCTTTTGGGATTGCCTTTATAGGTAGCCGGAAGTTTTTGAAACACAGCCTTTCCAAATGAAGGGATACCTTGTGCATTAAAGGTTAGCATATCTATTACCTTACGGGTAATTTGTTTACTGCAACCTTCCCAGGCAAGAAGGGTATATGTTTTGCTGCCCTTCTCTTTAATAATTTTATAGTAAAGCATTCCCAGCCATTTATCGGGGGGGCATGCTGCCGATTGAGGGTTAGGTATATCGGCAGTATGGTCCTTTAATACAAATAAGTCGTATTTCTTTTTCTTGGCGTTGTAGGATTGTATGAATCCATAGTAGCTAAAGGTGCAACCTGATTTTGGAACATCCCAGGTTATAATCCTGAATTGTTTGTCGGGAGAAATTTCAATACCAATAGTTTTAAGCGAATCAAACGGATAATCAAATGAACCCGGTATAGACAGCGCTTTGTCCATTAACACCCACAGTTGACCGTTGGCAACTTCTTTTTCTTTGTCGGTACGGGCATTAATTCGCACATACTGCAGGCTCTTCATGGAGTCTTCGTATACTTTTAAAAGAGTAGTAGAAT